>NZ_JBHIPD010000013.1:0-67270 GCF_042195865.1 Bartonella sp. AP36NXGY
CCAACTCAATGATTGATCATCTCAAATTGCGATTTTGAGCAGAAAAGAAAAAGAGGCTTTAAATGATCTTTGAAAGGCCTTTGAAGACCCTTTGAGAACCCCTTAAAAACTCTTTGAAAAAAATAAATTGGTACAAAACCTAGTGGCAAAATATACAAAACCTGCTGGCAAGCTACACTATAACTCCATACAAGAACGAATAAATACAAAATTCAATGGAGCGGGCGATGGGATTCGAACCCACGACCCCAACCTTGGCAAGGTTGTGCTCTACCCCTGAGCTACACCCGCTTACCGATTCGATATATGTCTTGCCTGTATGGCGTAGGCTTCTACGAATTGCAACAAAAAAATATCATTTTAGTTTGATTTATTTTGTCCATGTTTCGATAAAATGAAATAAAGATTGATTTTAGAAAATTCTTCAGTAATAAATTATTCCTTTTTTAATTTTTGCATGGAGAGGGGTGGAATATAATGTTGAAGAGAATAAATATATTAGGGATTATCATTGCAACTGTTTTTATGATGAACAGTGTTGCAAAGGCCGATGACCAAGTTAAACACGTTAAAGTTGCAATAACGCAAATTATGGTCCATCCTGCTGCGGATGCTGTTCGTAAAGGTGTGGAAGATGTGCTTGCAGCAAATGGTTATAAGCAAGGTGAAAATTTTCAACTTACCTTTTTATCAGCGCAGGGTAATATTTCAACAGCAACGCAAATTGCACGTAAATTTGTTGGTGATAAACCCGATGTTATTGTAGCAATTACCACGCCTTCAGCACAAACGATGTTTGCGGCAACAAAAACAATTCCTATCGTCTTTGCAGCGATTTCTGATCCTATCGGAGCTAAAATAGTTTCTTCGCTTACCAAACCTGGCGGTAATGTAACAGGGAGTTCGGATCGTATAGATGTTGCAGAAAGTGTTAGACTTTTACAAGAAGTAAAACCAGATTTGAAAAAAATTGGTTATCTTTATAATGCTTCTGAGGCAAATTCTGTTTCGACACTTAAAACGTTAAAGGATGTAGCAAAAAAAGCTGGAATTGAAATTATTCCCTCATCGGCACCAAAGCCTTCAGATGTGCAGGCAGCAGCACGCGCTTTAATCGGTAAGGTCGATATTATTTTTGTTCCTGCTGATAATACGATTTTATCTGTTTTAGAAGGTGCAATAAAGGTCTCAGAGGAAGCCAATATGCCTGTATTTACTGTTGATGCTAATACTATCGGGCGCGGGCCTTTTATGACGCAAGGTGTGAATTTCTATGATGTAGGGGTTGATGCTGGGAAATTGGTTGTGCGTATTCTAAAGGGTGAAAAGCCTGGTGATATTGATGTTGTGCAGGCGGCTAATAATGACATTCGAATTGATTTGAAAGCAGCCCAAAAAGCAGGGATTGTTATTCCGCAGGCAGTTATTGACCGTGCAACAAAAGTGATTCAATAACTTTTATTGATAGAGTGTTGATACAATAAAAATACGTTAAGTTTTCATGGGGATTGTCTTTACATGAATATATTTGCGTTTTCTGGTGCTGTGGAATTAGGCCTTATTTATGCGTTTGTTGCTATAGGGGTTTATCTTTCATTTCGGGTTTTAGATTTTCCTGATTTAACAGTTGATGGATCGTTTCTTCTTGGTTCCTGTGTCTGTGGTGTTTTGATTCTCTTGGGTTTCAATGCATGGACAGCTATGGCATGCGCTTTTTGTGCAGGTATGGTGGCTGGTTTATTAACAGCTCTATTGAATTTGCGTTTTGGCATTTTGAATCTTTTAGCTTCTATTTTAACAATGTCAGCACTCTATACGGTTAATCTTCGTATTATGGGAATTATGGGAGGGTCTAATGTTAATTTAGCACTTGCTGATACGGCGTTAACCCCCTTTTATAATCTGTTTGGTTTGTCTGATATTTTTGTGCGTCCTCTTTTCGTTGGTATTGTGTTGCTCGTTATGGCGTTTTTGATTTGGCGCTTTTTGGAAAGTGAAATTGGTCTTGCTATGCGTGCAATGGGCGCTAATCCACGCATGGCGACGGCGCAAGGTGTCCATACATCAGCATTGATATATTTTGGAATGGGGCTTTCCAATGCGTGTGTGGCACTTGGTGGTTCTCTTTATATTCAAACTGCGATTGCAACAGATATTACCGGTGGAATTGGAACAATTGTTTTTGGATTGGCAGCCGTGATTATCGGTGAAACTCTCTTTCGTACGCGCAATATTTTTTGGATTATAATCAGCTGTATTGTAGGGTCTGTGCTTTATCGTGTGGCGGTGCAATTTGCATTTGAAGCAAATGGCATTGGCATTGATACGTCGACAGATCTTCAGTTGATTACTTCGCTGTTGGTTGTTTTAACCCTTATTGTGCCACGCTATTGGAGGAGGCATAAACGTGATTGAGTTTTTTCATGTTGGGGTCACATTTAAACCGCAAACACCTTTGGAAAAACAGGCTTTAATTGATATTAACCTGAAAATTGATCAGGGTAGTTTTGTTACGGTTATTGGTTCAAATGGTGCTGGTAAATCAACTTTGCTCAGTGTTTTAGCGGGTGCTACGCTTCCTTCAACAGGGAAAGTGGTTATCAATGGGCAAAATGTTTCTAGGCAATCAGTCAGTGAACGCGCTGGAAAGATTGCTTGTGTTTTTCAAGATTCGTTAGAGGGAAGTTGTGGTTCTTTAACAATTGAAGAAAATTTGGCTCTTGCTGCTCTTCGAGGAAGTCGTCGTGGTTTGCGTGCGGCTTTAAATCATGAGAAACGGCAATTTTTTCGAGAGAAAATTGCTCAATTAGGCATTGGTCTTGAAGCATATATTCATAATCCTATGGATAGTTTATCAGGTGGGCAACGCCAAGCAGTTTGTCTTGTGATGGCAACATTAGCACATGCGGATGTTTTATTGCTTGATGAACATACCTCAGCGCTTGATCCTGGAATGGCTGATTTTGTGATGCGGTTGACTGAAAAAATCGTTGAAGAGAAAAAATTAACGACTATCATGGTGACTCATTCTATGCGTCAGGCTCTTGATTATGGCGATCGTACCTTGATGTTGCATGGTGGAAAAGTGATTTTGGATGTCTGTCATGAAGAGCGTAAGGGCTTGGATGTCAATGATTTAATTGGCATGTTTCAGAAAGTTCGCGGGGAAGTTCTTGATGATGATGAACTGTTAATGGATTAATAGTGTGGCTCAGAAAAAAGCACATGAAGTTGATCAGTTTCTAATGCGTTTTTCACGTGCTTTTCCTATTGTTCTCATTTATGGGCCAGATCGTGGTCTTATTTGTGAGCGTGCACAATGTTTTGCAAAACTTACACGGGTAGCAATAGAAGATCCATTTTCGACAATTCGTTTGGATGCTGCTGAAATTGATAAAGATCCTGCACGTTTAGAAAACGAAGCGCGTACGTTATCTCTTTTTGGGGGAGATCGTTTGATATGGATCTCTAATGCTGCTAACCAAAAAGGTTTTCTTGCTGCTTTAAAACTTTTAATTGAGAAGCCACCAGAAGCTTGTTTTATTCTCATTGAGGCAGGGGATTTAAAAAAAGGAACAGGGTTGCGCAATGCTGTTGAAACAGCATCAAAAGCGATGGCTTTACCCTGTTTTGCCGATGATATGCGGTCTCTTGACGGTTTGATTGATGAGGTTTTAGGACAGTTTAAGAAGACTCTTTCTTTAGATGCACGTAGATGGTTGCATGAATGTTTAGGGGCGGATCGCCTTGTATCACGAGGTGAATTAGAAAAGCTTTGTCTTTACGCTGCAAATGTTCATATTACTCTTGAAGATGTGAAAGCTGTTGTAAGCGATGTCAGTGCTCTTTCTCAAGATGAAGTCATTGATGCTCTTTTATTGGGCGATATATCAGGCTTTGAAGCGCATTTTAACCGACATGCAGCAGTGCAGGGGGCACTTTTTTTAATTTTGAGTACAGCTCAAAGGCATTTTCAGCAATTACAGCTATTGCGTTATCAGGTAGAGGTTGAAGGAAATTCACCTTTTACGGTGGTTTCTCAGGCACGCCCTCCCATTTTTTTTCAACGGAAAAAGATCGTTGAACAAGCTTTAAAATATTGGAAGTTAGAACAAATTTCTTATGCAATGGAAAGAATTCAGAGTGCTGTTTTAGACAGTCGTAAAAATCCACTTTTGGGCGAAGCTATCATTCGTCAAGTTTTGTTAGGGCTTACAATTATTGCACGACGCCAGATGGCCGCTTAGTGTTTTAAAAATATTATGATTTTTTATTTTAAATACAATACAGAAGCATTTTCAGCAATTACAGCTTTTGCGTTATCAGGTAGAGGTTAAAGGAACGCTATTTTTGAGAAGGCGTTTTAAGAGCTTGAAAGTTTGATAAAAACTTTCCTTAAAAAGACAATCTTGATACAGTTTTATTATCTTATTGTGCCGCAAAACACTGTTCTTTAGGTTAGTAATATAAGGCTCAGGTGAAATTTTATGTGTTCGATGTTTTTTTGTGTGGGTATTTGGTGAATATTAGGTTGGTTCATAGAGTCTTAATGGAGTAACACCCCCATGTAAAACAGAGTATCTCAAACAACAGAAGACACTTGTATGGTAGATTCATACGCTTTCTTAGAAATATTTTTCAATGCGCGTCATATCTATTTCGCGGCGGTGTTTATGAATGGTGTAGAAGTAAAGTTCCTTGTGAAGAATATAAAACCCATAGAGCAACTCTATCTTTATGCTTAATAAAAGCGCAAGTCGACACTCATTATATACTTTGCTAGCCTCTAATGTTACTACAGTTTTTAGCATTAGAGAGCGTTTTTCATCATTTTTTCTCACATGTCTTCTTGTGACGTGTAGCCAAGAGATTTTAATTGATAAGAGGGTTTGTGATGGAAGAATTTTACAGTATTCGAAGTTATGATTCAAATTGAAAAAAAGTATTATTTTTATAAATCAATGTATTATAGATTAATTGAATCATTTACAATAGTGAGCCAGAGGAATCTTTTAGACAAGAAAATGAATTGTTTGCAGATCGGTATGAATTAAGAATCTTCATGGGATGAGAAGAAAGTCAAAATAGATTATGATGAAAACCACAGCACCTATGGGGAAACTTTTATGTTTGATACAGAGATGATTATCTTAGCAATGAATGTGTCTCATAAACAGAGCTAGTCATTGTTTATTATTAATAATTTATTATTTTTCATATTAAATCAATCAGAACAATGTCTTTTGCACGTCATAAGTGGGGGGCGTGTAGATAAAAACTGTACAAGAAAGCACTAAAAATGCCTCTTATGAATGCTCTCAAATTCCAAGGTTTTTTGCAACATTGGGGGTAGGAAAATATAATGATAGTGTTTTATTTAAGTGTGAAGAGGGTCGTGCTTAATAGATTTATAGTTATAACATTTACGAACACTGTCGTGAGATAGGCTAGGGAGCGAGATGTCTTTTAAAACAAACCCATGAATTTGTAATCCAAATTTATTCTGTTGAGGGCGTTCTGTTTTACGTGAGGGGTGTGATTCCATTAAAGGGATATTCGGTGTTTTTTTTTATCAAACTTTTTCTTTATTGAGAGGGCGTGTTTTTCTCATATTTATTTGATTTACGGTATCCGGAATCGGGAGAGGAAAATGTTTTTAATGGTATCTTTTGGTATGCGTTGTTTTACGGTGTTTTCAATATTCGCGAAACTTATGTTGATGTTGTAGGTGGAGGCGCAATACGTTTTATATAGGTCTAATGTACAAATTAATGAACGTATCGGGATAATTGGAGAAGAGTTAGTATCTGCTTACGCTTTTGATGTGTTTTTTTGTGAGTAAATTAGTAAGATAAAGTAAACTGATGGGATTTTATGTAGAGTCGTTGTTATCCTAATTGAGAGTGCATTTTATTTTGTTTCGGTGATGCGCTTTGATCAGTAATTAAGAGGGAGTTTTAGAGCGTGATGTTAGATTTCTCGTCATTTGTTTTTTATGTGTTTTCTAGGTAAAGTGATCTGTTGTCAGCTTGCGCAGGTGATAATTGGTAAACTGCGTTATTCTTTATTCCCTAGTTGTCATTTTTTAATGTTTTACGCATAACTCTTGAACAAACAAACAAGAAAATTGTGATTTTACAATTAGTCTTTATTGCCATTTGCAAAGAATCTTTGAAGGTGAAAGATGCTCCATACTCAGTTTGAAAAAATAGCACTCATTGGGATCGGTCTGATTGGGTCTTCTTTAGCAAGAGTGATTAAAAAGAAAAATCTTGCGGCTCAGATTTCTATTGCAACACGTCGTCCAGAAACCCTGAAAAGAGCGCGAGAATTGGAGCTTGGGGACTTTTATACGACAGATAATGCAAAAGCTGTTGAAGGAGCAGATTTGGTTATTCTTTCTGTTCCTGTTGGGGCTAGTGCAGAAGTGGCAAAAACCATTCGTGATCATTTAAAACTTGGAGCGATTGTGAGTGATGTTGGTTCTACGAAAGCGTTGGTTATTGCGGAAATGGCACCTTTATTGCCAAAAACGGTTCATTTTATTCCAGGGCATCCAATTGCTGGAACGGAATATTCAGGACCGGATGCTGGTTTTGCTGATTTATTTATGAATCGTTGGTGTATTTTAACGCCTTTTGCGGATAGCGATGCTGCTGCTGTCGCACAATTAACAGCGTTTTGGGAAGCTTGTGGTGCGCGTGTCGAAAAGATGGAACCTAAGCATCATGATCTTGTTTTGGCTATTGTTTCACATTTACCCCATTTGATTGCGTATAATACTGTTGGGACAGCGAGTGATTTAGAAAAAGTAACAAATTCGGAAGTGATTGCTTATTCCGCTTCCGGTTTTCGTGATTTTACGCGTTTAGCATCTTCTGATCCCGTTATGTGGCGAGATATTTGTTTGCATAATAAGGATGCTATTTTAGAAATGTTGAGCCGTTTTAGTGAGGGGCTTGCTTTTTTAGAACGGGCAATTCATTTAGGAGATGGTGAGACACTGTTTAACTTTTTTACACGTACGCGTGCTGTACGCCGCAATATTATTGATGCTGGACAGGAAATTGATGCTCCTGATTTTGGGCGTCAGAATGTTTCTAAAAAAGGGTGAGTAAAAACAAGAGGTTTTTGTTGAATTTCGTTGGTTTTTTCTAAAAACCGATAAGAAGTTTTTTCTCTACTCAGTCATAGATTGCAATAAAAAAGAGTGGCGATTGCTCCGATATAGATAACCATGACTTCAAAAGATTTTATGTGTGCACGATCATCTTGCTTAGTTCTCTATAGGGCATATGATGTACAGAAGAGGTTCCTGATCTGTAGAAGTAACAAAAAAATGAGGTCGTTGTAGAACTTCATAGAGTGGGTTATTGTTTTTGTTTTGGTATAAAGTCGGGCTTGACCGTATTGATTATTGACCGTTATATTGCAACATTGCAAAATGTTTATTTGCAGAGTTTTGATGATTTTTATAAAACTTGAAATAGACTGAGGAAGAGTTTTACCAGAAAGTATTGAGTTTTGTTAAAAAATATCTTTTGGTATAGCTATCGTATTTTGTGTGACGCAGTAAGTCATTATTGGCGTGATAGTGGGAGTGCTTTTGCAAGCCATGTTGCGCTATCGGGGCTTTTAGCATTTTTCCCTTTTTTTATTTTTGGAACATCGTTTGCTCGTTTTCTAGGTGCTTTTACTTATACACCGCAGAAAATTAAAGCACTGGTGCAGTTATTGCCTGATGTTATTGCAGAGCCTTTATCTCAGGAAATTGTTAATGTTTTAACCATTCATCGAGGAGGTGTGTTGACGCTTTCTGTCATTGGAACGGCTTATTTTGCTTCTAATGGGATAGAGGCTTTGCGTACGGCTTTAAATAAAGCTTACCGTGTTACTGATCGACGGAGTTTGTTATTTTGTCGTTTTCAAAGTCTGTTTTTTGTAATCCTTGGAGCTGTTGGTCTTGTTGTGATTAGTTTTTTATTGATTTTGGCGCCTTTGTTGATCAAAATTATGCAAAATCATTCTTTTTTTATGACTGAATATATTGCTGTTATTCGTGTATGGCGTTATACAGTTGCAATCGTTATTTTGTTTATCAGTCTTTTGATTGTTCATAAATGGCTTCCAGCAGGGCGGCGGAAAATTATAGATATTTTACCAGGAATAGTGGTGACAATGTTTATATGGTTTATGGCTTCTATCGCTTTTGCGCAATATTTAACGATGTTTGATTATATTTCTACCTATGCAGGGTTGGCATCTATTATGGTTGCTATTATTTTTCTGTACATATTGAGTGCAATTTTTATTTTGGGAGGAGAAATAAACGCGGCGATAATGTTTTATCGCAAGGATTTGCAACATTCAGATAAATGAAAGAGCTTATTATTGCTTGAAAGCCAAGGTATGATTATCCCAATAAAGCCTGCTATCACTTTGTTGATTGATGCAGATGCTTGTCCTGTAAAAGATGAAGTTTATCGTGTGATGAATCGTTATCAGCTTAAGACATTTGTTGTGGCAAATCGTTCTTTGTCCCTTCCAGATGAAGCACTCATTGAAAGAGTGGTCGTTGCTGGTGAATTCAATGGTGCTGATGATTGGATCGTAGAACATGTGCATGAGGCAAGTATCGTTATTACCAGTGATATTCCTTTAGCAGCGCGGGTTGTGCAAGCTGGGGGTTTTTGTCTTTCGCCAACGGGGCGTATTTTTGATGTAAATTCAATTGGTCAGGCTTTGGCGATGCGCAATTTGATGGAAGATTTGCGTGGACAGGGCAGTATAATAGGTGGTCCCCGTCCTTTTTCTCGTAAAGACCGTTCTGCTTTTTTGTCAGCACTGGATCTTGTTATACAACGTTTAAAAAGACGCGGTTATTAAAGTTATAGGGCTTCTTTAATGACTGCTTTTATAAGTGCTTTGGCATCGTCATTGGCCCACGGAGCTGCACCATTGAAAGAAGCAATGAGATATCCATCTTTATCAATGAGTAATGTAATGGGGAGTCCTAAAGCGAGCCCCTGTTTTCTAACATTGTTGAAAATATCCATTGTTTCATCGCGATAGTAAAGCAAATTATCTGAATGAATATTCTGTAAAAATTGCTGAATTTTTTCAGGAGAAGCAGTTTTATCGATATTAATAGCTATGACATCAAAGTTTTCTCCACCTAATTCACGTTTTAATTGCGCAAGTTCAGGCATTTCTGTGCGGCAAGGTGCACACCAAATAGCCCATAGATTGACCAGCATTGGTTTTCCAGTAAATTCGCTGAGTGTGTGCTCTTTTCCTAGAATATCCTTGAAAGAGAGTTTATTCATATCTGAGGGCGTATCAGCAAATCGTATGTGGCTAAAAAAGCCTTTTGCTGCTTTTCGTATCGCCATCATTTTTTCTGCTCGTGCTTTATCAGTATTTATTTCTTGTGCTTGTGCTGCTGAAATGAAATTGAAAAGAAAAAACTCTCTTTTGGTATCGTAGTTTATGGTTGCGTATAAACTCAATGCAATGATAAAGAATGCAAGGGAAAGTTGCCTTTTTTTATTGTTTTTTTTGCTGATGAAAATTTGAAAAATCATAATTTTGTCCTTTGGATGGGTGTTTTCAGAATATGACAGATGAGAAGTTAAAGAACCAAATGTGGGGTGGTCGGTTTGCGGCAGGCCCTGCTGCAATTATGGAAGAAATTAATGCTTCTATTGATTTTGATCAAAAACTTTATCGACAAGATATTGAAGGTTCTCTTTCTCATGTGGCTATGTTAGCGCAAACGAAAATCATTTCACAATCAGATTATGAAAAAATTGTTCATGGTTTGAAACTTATTCGCCAAGAAATTGAAGACGGTAAATTTGTTTTTTCACGAAAGCTTGAAGATATTCATATGAATATTGAAGCGCGGCTGAGCGAATTGATAGGTCCTGTAGCTGGGCGTTTGCATACGGCGCGTTCACGCAATGATCAAGTTGCTGTTGATTTTCGCTTGTGGGTATGTGAAGCAACGCAAAAGATAGCACAAGCTTTAAAAGGATTGATAGAGCAATTACTTATTCGCGCAGAACAACATGTTGATACCTTTATGCCAGGCTTTACGCATTTACAATTGGCTCAACCTGTAACATTGGGTCATTATATGATGGCTTATGTTGAAATGTTTGGTCGAGATTTATCGCGGATGCGTGATGCTCTTGAGCGAATGAATGAATCGCCTTTAGGGGCGGCTGCTTTAGCGGGGACAGGCTTTCCAATTGACCGTTTTATGACAGCAAAAGCGCTAGGCTTTCGGGAACCTACACGCAATTCAATTGATAGTGTTTCAGATCGTGACTTTGCATTGGAATTTTTAAGCGCTGGCGCTCTTTGTGCAACACATCTTTCACGTTTAGCAGAAGAAATAATTCTTTGGTCAAGTGAACAGTTTTGTTTTATTCATTTATCAGATGCTTTTTCAACGGGTTCATCTATTATGCCACAAAAGAGAAATCCTGATGCGGCAGAGTTAGTACGAGCGAAAGCAGGTCGATTGAATGCTGCACTTATGGGATTGTTAACGGTGATGAAAGGATTACCGCTTGCTTATTCAAAGGATATGCAAGAAGATAAGGAATATGTGTTTGATGGGGCTTTGAGTTTGGAATTATCACTCGCAGCAATGACAGGGATGATTGCTGATTTGAAAGTGAATAAAAAAGCTATGAAACAAGCAGCGGATTTAGGGTATGCAACAGCTACAGATTTTGCGGATTGGCTTGTACGCAATTTAGGGATTCCTTTTCGCAAAGCACATCACATCACAGGGTGTGCTGTGGCATTGGCAGAAAAAAAACAGTGTCGCCTTCATGATTTATCATTAGATGAACTTCAAGCAATTTGTCCTGATATCAATGCGACACTTTTTGATGTTTTGACCGTTGAAAAATCTGTTGAAAGTCGTAAAAGCTTTGGGGGAACAGCGCCTTCAGAGGTTCTTCGACAAATTGCGTATTGGAAAAAGCGTCTCGTGAGCGCTTGAGTGATTGTATTTTAAAGGTAAAAAAGAAATCGAGATGAGGAAAGAGGACAGATGAAAATTATAATAAAGGGGTTGATGGTTGTCCTTTTTGGGGGCTTGGGTATCGTTGGGTGTGGGCGTAAAGGGTCATTGGAGATGCCTCCTTCAACAGGAGTGAATTCTTCACAAGGAACTTTTGTTTCTCAAGGCAAAACAGATAAACCTTTTATTCTTGATCGGTTAATACAATAGGAATTTTTATGCGTTTTTTTTCTTATCATCAGGGTGTGCTTCACGCTGAAGGTCTTTCTCTTTTGGAACTTGCGCGGGAAGTTGGAACACCTTTTTATTGTTATTCAGCTAGCGCAATCGTTGCACATTTTAAAGATTATCAGAATGCATTTCATGATATGCCGAGTTTAATTGCTTATGCGGTTAAAGCGAATTCCAATCAAGCAGTTTTACAACTTTTAGCTAACAATGGAGCGGGAGCTGATGTGGTCTCAGAAGGGGAATTACGGCGTGCACTTGCTGTTGGTATTCCTGCGCAGAATATTGTTTATTCTGGTGTTGGTAAAACAGTGAGAGAAATAGATTTTGCTCTTGCACAAGATATTTATTGTTTTAACGTTGAATCAGAGCCAGAACTTGAACAATTATCGGCGCGGGCTGCTGCGCTTTCAAAAACAGCTCGTATTTCTTTACGCCTTAATCCTGATGTGGATGCTAAGACTCACAAGAAAATTACAACAGGTAAGTCTGAGAATAAATTTGGTATTCCACTGTCTTTGGCGGGTGATGCATATAAAAAAGCAGCTCAATTGCCTGGTCTTCATGTGTGTGGTGTTGATCTCCATATTGGCAGTCAAATTTGTGATTTAAAACCGTTTGAGGATGCATTTGTTATTGTTGCAGATTTTGTGCGTCAATTATGGAATAATGGTTATGCGATAACCCATATCGATATTGGGGGCGGGCTTGGTATTCCTTATGGTTATGAGCAGAATCCAGTACCTTCTCCTTTTGAGTATGCAGCACTGGTAAAGAAACATATTGCGCCTTTAGGGATCAATATTATCCTAGAACCTGGGCGTAGTATTGTTGGTGAAGCCGGTGTGTTGGTGACATCGGTTGTGTATTTAAAAAAGGGGGAAGGACGAAATTTTGTTATTGTTGATGCGGCGATGAATGATTTCATGCGTCCAACGCTTTATGATGCGTGGCAAAATGTAATGCCAGTGAAAAAAACACCAATAGATGCCCCTCTGATTAATGCTGATATTGTCGGTCCTATTTGTGAAACTGGTGATTATTTAGGCTTGGAACGTTCTTTGCCAGTGTTGAAAGCGGGTGATGTTTTGATGTTAACAGGAGCAGGGGCTTATGGCGCAGTGATGGCAAGCACTTATAATAGTCGACTTTTGGTGCCGGAAGTTTTGGTTCAGGATACACGTTATGCAGTCATTCGTCCACGCCTTGATTATGCACAATTGATAGGCTGTGATCATATTCCAGATTGGATTGAGCCCAAATTAGATTGAGCATTATTAAATATTTTGGGTCTTATTTTTACTAAACTTTGATGAAACAATTTATTTTCTAGAAATTGTTTTGTATGGGGTTTATGATCTTAATGCACCACGATAAAAGGGGATAAATGCTTGTTTATGAAAAATAAAAACATCAAAGGTTTTGCAATGAAGCTTTTGTGTGTGCGCATTTTGATGTGGGGGATCCTTTCATTTGAACGGATGTGGGTACGGTTGTTGCCATTTTTCCTCGTTCTTAGTCTCTTTTGTTCGTTTAGCTGGTTGGGACTTTTTGGTATTTTGGGCTATTGGTCACATTTGCTCTTACTTGGGGTTATACTATTTTGTGCTGGGGCGAGTTTATTTTTTCTTATTCGTTTTCGGTTTCCCACAATGCGGGAAGTAAATTGCCGCCTTGAACGCGTTAATGATCTTAGACACCAGCCTTTGAATATTCAGACAGATCGTTTATGTTCTGAAAATGATGAAGATTTTAGTGCTGTTATTTGGCGTGAACATCAACGCCGAATGGCAAAGCAATTATACCATTTAAAAACTGGATTTATCTCTCTTAATAATGCGGATTATGATCCTTTGGCTTTGAGGGCTTTGTGTGCTCTTCTTTTTGTGTGCGCTTTTAGTTTTTCTTTTGGTTCACAAGGGGGGCGTTTGGCTGATGCCTTTGATTTTCGTCCTATCGTTGATGAAAAACTCATGCGGATTGATGCTTGGGTAACACCACCTGCTTATACCGGTGTGGCACCGATTTATTTGACAAAAGATGAGAAAACACAACTAGAAATCCCTGAAGGGAGTAATGTTGTTGTGCGTGTTGTCAATGGGGCTGGCATTACAGTAAAAGCAAAGTCTGTAGAAGATGGGAGGGAAGTTTCGTTTTCAGAGAAAACGGAACAAACAGCTTTGAATGATCCAATTGTTCATTTTGAAACACATTTAAAGCATCCAATAAATTTATTTGTATCATCACGTCGTAAAAAACAGCAATGGCATTTGCAGATAATTAAGGACACGCTTCCAACAATTCATTGGTTGGAAAAACCAGGGAGGATTTTAACGGGATCATTGGAGTTACGATATGTGGTGGATGATGATTATGGTGTGACAAAGGCTTTTGTTGAAATAGAGCCTTTTCTTCCTCAGAATAAAAGTGCTTCTTCTCTTTATAATGCTCCGGAAATAGAACTTCTTCTTCCGCGTGGTGGAAAGGGGAAAATGCGAATGGTGCAGGATATATCAGCGCATCCATGGGCAGGTTCGCAAGTCAAAATTACTTTGGTGGCAGAAGATGGTGCGGGGCAGAAAGGGCGTAGCAAAACTTTTGTTATGATATTACCACAGCGTGTTTTTTCGAATCCTGTTGCACGCGCAGTGGTTGAATTGCGTCGTCTATTAGCTCTTGATGCTTCTGTGAAAGAGCGTGTATTGGATATGCTTTCTGCTTTGCTTGTACGTCCAGAAAAGGGGTTGCAAAATGCATCGCATTTTATTGTTCTACAAAGTGCGTGGACAAGACTTTCTTTAGCACAAACAGACGAGGATTTGCGCGATGTGGTGGATTATTTATGGCAAATTGCTTTGGGTATTGAAGGCAATCAACTTGAATCCGTGCAAAAAAAGTTAAAACAAGCACAAGCTGCTTTACGTGATGCATTGCGTTACGGTGCTTCAGCGGCAGAAATTGAACGGCTTATGGCAGATTTACGTCAAGCTATGGATGAGTATATTCGTGCTTTGGCTGAAAAAGCACCGGATAGTCAAGTTTCTAAAAGCTCAAAAAGTCCTAATCTTTCTGAAGCTACATTACAAGAAAAGCTAAATTTAATTGAGGAAATGGCTAAAACAGGCTCTTCTTTAGCAGCTGAACAACTCTTGGCAGAAGTTGAACAGACGCTTGATCATTTGCATGTGCAAAAAGGCAATCAAAATGAGGGAGAAAAAAGCCAATCTGCACAAATGAAAGAAAAGATGGACCAGCTTGGAGATTTAATGCGTCGTCAGCAAGAAATTCTCAATGAAACACATCAGTTAGAGATGGAACAAAAACGCGGAGAAAATGTACCGGAAACACAAAAAAAATCTTTAAAAAAACGTCAAGCTGAATTGCAATCTGAATTATCAACATTAGAAAAAGAATTATCAGAACAAGGATTTGAAACAGGGGGGGCGTTGAAAAGGGCAGAAGAAAAAATGAATTCTGCGGAAAATGCGCTTGATAATGGAAATCATCAGGTATCTATACAAAATCAGTCTGATGCTTTGGAATCTTTGAGGCAAGGTGCACAAAATGTTTTGAAAAAAATGCGCGAAACACTTAAAGAAACGGGAGATGATCAAAATGCTGATTCTGGTCCTAAAGATCCGTTAGGACGTCCACTTTCTTCAAAAACAGATGAAGAACAAGAAGGCGAGGCACTACCACAAGAAAGTGATCAAATGCGTACGCGGCAGATTTTGGATGAAATTCGCAAACGTCTTGGTAAAGAGCATCTTTCAGAAGAAGAAAAAAACTATCTTGAAAGATTGCTTCATTTTAATTAACCAGTGTTGGCTTTTTTCTTAATTGATGTCAAAAACAGTATATGAAGAACCTCTATGGGGTTTATCTCCAAAAAAATGATTAAAGTGCTTGTAAGGCAATAATCATCCTGTTGTACTGATTTTTTAATCATTTAAGTTTAAAATATGCAATATTGAAATGTTCGCTATTGCGGAAAAAAAGCAGAAGTCCATATAGGTTTGGTATATGAAAATCTGTAATGTTTGAAATTTGTTTCTACATGGTATGTTGAGTTGGATATCGTTACGCTGAAAGATTTTTATGCTTCTGCACTTGGACTGCGTGTGCAAAAAACGCTGTGTGACCAATTGAATTTATGGTGGCCTGATCTTACGGATAAACGGATTATGGGATTGGGTTATGCACTTCCTTATCTTTCTACATTGCGTGAACGTGCCCAACAATGTTTTGCTTTTATGCCAGCTTCTCAGGGTGTTTCGCCTTGGCCTTGTTCTGAGCAAGTTGCTACAGCGCTTGTTTTTGAAGAAGATTTGCCACTTCCTGATGCGTCAGTTGACTGTATTTTATTGGTACATGCATTAGAATATACAGAAAATTCATTTGAAACGTTGAATGAAATATGGCGTGTTTTAGCACCCAATGGTCATTTGATCGTTATTGTTCCTAATCGCTCTGGCTTTTGGGCGCGCAATACGACTACGCCCTTTGGTTATGGCGAACCTTATAGTCAACAACAGCTTATTCGTTTGTTCGAAAAAACAAATTTTATTTCTGGACCAATACAAGAAATTGTACACTATATGCCCTCTACGGGGTATTTTTCGCGGTTGTTCTCATTTTTTTACGAGCCATTTGCTCGCTATCTTTTGCCTTATTTTGGTGGACTCTTAATGTGTCAGGCACAAAAACGTGTTTATCAGGGTTTGCTCGTACAGCGTCGTCAGTCGCGACGTATTTTTATTCCTGCTTTATCACCACAGACAAGAAATATTTTAATTTATAAAGATAATTAATCATTTTGTCATTGTCATAAGAATCGCAAATATAGAGGCATTCTCTTATTTCAATTTTTTGCATTTACAATTAAAAAATATTCTTTTGTACATTAATATGTGGAATTGGTATGTGAATAAAAATCTCAAGTATCTATATACCGAACCATATTTCATGAATAGTGGAAACATTTTAAAAGAAAAAAATGCTGGTATCTTCGTAAACGTAAAAATAGCAGAGTCCAAGAGATCTTACATAATATGGTTTATGGTGGTTAAAAACTGTACAAGGAAGGATTACAATGCTTCTTATAAACCATCTCAAGTATCAAGGGCTCCTCTGCAACATAGAGATCTAACATAAGTGTGTGATGGTGCTGGCTTGTTCTTTTATAAGCGTAAAGATGGTGATGCCCAGTGGCTTTATCGTTAGGATAAACATTTAGCGTTATATCATGAATTATATAACCTCTTAAGAGGAGATAAAGTTATAAAGAATGGAGGAAAACTATAAAGATAAAAAACATCTCTCAAGTTAGGTTAGTGAATGTGAGATAAAGCAGTGCGTGGAGCGGTTTTTCTGAAAAAAATAATCATAAATAGCACTCATCTAAAGATGATAGTTATGATCAAGAATGTTGCTAAAAGATATCACGATTATTTATATGCGAAACATATTAAAAACTTTAGAAAGAACAAAAGCATGTGAAACAGAAGTTACAAAGTATATCGTGAGGGTTGAAAGCATTTTTGTTTTTGGTTCTCATGTTGGAATATTTCGTTTTTTATTCATAATGTTATATATTTTGTCATAAGAGTAAGTTCTATGTAATAGCATTCGAATTATATGCGAAGGTTTTTTCATCTCGTTTCTGTTTTCATTTAGAATATTAAAATTATTTTTGAAACAGAAAATCTCGAATTAAAGATTTAAACGGTAACCATTTTGATCTGTTATGAGAATTTGCGCATTGGAGGGATCGTTTTCGATTTTTTGTCGCAAACGATAGATATGGGTTTCTAAAGTATGGGTGATAATATTTTCATTATATCCCCAAACTTGTTCTAACAATGTTTCACGGCTGACAATTTTATCATTGGCATGATAGAGACATTTAAGGATCGCTGCTTCTTTTTCTGTGAGACAGATTTTATTGTTGCATTGATCAAGAAGAAGTTTTTGTCTTAGTTTAAAAGTATAGGGACCAATATGAAAGGTTGCGTCTTCATTTTGTTCATATTGGCGCAACTGTGCTCGAATTCTCGCTAATAACACCGCAAAGCGAAAGGGTTTTGTTACATAATCATTGGCGCCTGTTTCAAGATCTAAAATATTATCACAGTCTGTATCATAATTTATTATCATGATAATGGGGGCACGAAATCCTTGGGTGCGTAATTGTTTAACGGCTTTGTAGCCATCAAGATCAGGAAGTTGAAATCCCAAAATAGTGAGATCAATATTTTCTTCTTGGATTATTCTCATTCCCGCTTCTGCTGTTTTTGCTTGGAAAATTTTAAACTCTTGATGCATTTGCAATTGTTCTACTAAAATAGGGCGTAGATCATCGTCTTCAACGATTAAAAGAGTATAGTGGTTCATGTTTTTCCTTATAGGCATGTTGATGCACTGATTGATATAGTTTCATGAAAAATAAGATTTCATGCAAGAAAAATTAAAAGAGGAAAATTAAAAAAGAGCGCTTCTAAAAAATAAACTTTTATAATTTCTAATGGTTGCTTGCTGAAAAGACGGTATTCCGTCTGCAGGGTATTTTACGTATTGGTTGGAAGCGTTTTTTTATGTTCTAGAACGTGTTTTAGCTATTGAGTGTCATCATCTTTACGCTTTATGGAGAAACAAGGTGTGGCACTATCATTCACTTTGTCAGCTCGTGGGTGTTGCGGACAGTCCTTGGCACTTGAGACGATTCATAGGAGGAATTTTTAGTCCTTTCTTTCACGGTTTTTTCCATATGGGACTTTCTCCGTTTAGAATGTGCAAGCAAATAGCCTTTGATTGATTCAATATAAACAGGTTGGGAATGAGAGAATCCTGCGGTATGAGGCGCACTCGTCCAACATGCAAAACAATGAACACGCAATATGATGCGTTTTTTAAGCGTGAAGAGAATTGTGCAACACCTAGCACATATGCACTGTTTAGGAGAATTTCACGATCATTTTTATTGTTTTTTATCCACGTTCAGTTTTGTTTTTTTGTTGCATTTGTGTGTGAAGGGGCTGTGTGTTATGTTCGTGGTGTTGCTTATTATAATTGTTGAGCAAGCTTTGCCTTTAGCAATGCCGAAAAGATGCATCATAAAGAGGTTTTTTGTGTAATTTGGAAGGAGACTGTATTGAGAAAGAGTGCAGGATAAAAAATGACAAAAAAATATCATATTTATGCATTTAGCATGAGAATACCTCAACAGAAGGAGGTGTTGTGCTTATTCTTCTGCGCTATGAAGCATCTTTTTATATGAGTTAATGAATAAAAATTATTGTTTTAAGATAAAAGCATTTCCCTCTTAAGGTTGCCCATCAAACAGACTTCTTTCCATTCATCTTCTGTCACGGGTTGCACTGATAAGCGGCTGGCTTTGACCAGCACCATATTTGCTAGTTTGGGATTAGCTTTAATTTGTTTTAATGAAACAGGTGTTGGCATGTCACAAAGTGCACGGATGTCCACACATTCCCAGCGTGGATCAGAGCTTGTAGAATCAGGGTGTGCTTCAGCACATATTTCTACAATTCCTACAATTTCTAAACCTTTATTTGAATGATAAAAAAAACCTTTATCACCATATTTCATAGCGCGCATATTATTACGAGCTTGATAATTGCGTACACCATCCCATTGTTCGCCATCAGCTCCTTTTTTCTTTTGCATCTCCCATGACCATTTATGGGGTTCAGATTTAAAAAGCCAATAAGCCATGAGTTCTCCTTTTTCATAGACTGTTATGTATTTATCATACGGATTTTTATAAGTATTTTCGTAATATCCTTAACGATAATTTTAAAAATGGGGTAAAGAATTTCTTATTTCAAAATAACTTGTATATAGAAAAATGCGCTCCATTGATATTTTATGTTGTATAAAGGTATTTTGCTTATCTTGTAGCAGAAAAATATATCAGTGTATCGAAGTAATAGACTTAAAATTGCTCAGCCATGTGGAAGCTTAATCATCTTTTCAGCTGCTGTTTGAAATGTAGTTACTATAGGATCATTGGAGCATTGCGTTGGAGAGAATTTAGCAAGAAAATTGGTTCTAAAAAGCTTTAAAATTACAATGACAATGAAACGAATAAATGGTCAAAGATGATGAGGTCAACGAATGGCATTCATATCTATGCTTTGTGGGATAGAGTGCGTCTTATTATGCTGTAAAATACCGTCATTTGAAGTGTAATGATATAAGGCAGTTTTTTGAAACATGAAGTTTTTAAGAATGTGTGGTGAATATTTAGGTTTACGTATCGATCTTTGGGTTAAGTGAATTGTGTGAGTGGGAAGCAGGTGGAATCTGCTCGATAGAGAATTCGGACTATCTATAGACCGGATTGAGTAGAAATCTTCGTTCTTTAAGATGTGTGTAGGACGTCAATTTTATTATGCTTTTGTTCCACGGCGACCCATCCCAATCAAGGGGGGGGCTTTTTCATCTAATGGCCAGCGTGAGCGAGGGGCAATATCAAGAGGGCTTGTTTCTCCTCGTGCAAGCTTTTGTGCACCGGCAAAAGCAATCATTGCAGCATTATCGGTACACAAGGAAAGAGGAGGGGCTATAAATTCAAAGCCATGTTGATGGGCAAGTTCTTGTAATGTAGAGCGAATGGCTTGGTTTGCGGCAACACCGCCTGCGACAACCAAAGCAGGAGAACGCTTTTCTTGATCATGAGAGAGAGGATATTGGTGGGCAAAGTGTTGTAGAGCGAGGTGAACGCGATCACGTACTGTATCGGTTACGGCGGCTTGAAAACTTGCGGCAATGTCAGCAATATCATTTTCTGTAAGAGGAGCTATGGCTGTTGCGGCTTGTCGAACAGCAGTTTTGAGTCCTGAAAAAGAAAAATCTAATCGTTTTTCACCTTTTAAAGGACGTGGAAGAGGGATGCGATTTTTATCACCAAATAAAGCTGCTTTTTCAAGTGCTGGTCCACCAGGATAAGGAAGACCTAAAAGTTTTGCTGTTTTATCAAAGGCTTCTCCTAATGCATCATCAATAGTGGTTCCTAAACGTTGGTAGTTGCCTACTCCATGAACAATGATTGTTTGTGTATGACCCCCTGAAACTAAAAGTAATAAATAAGGAAAGCTGACGTTGTGCGTTAACACAGCTGTTAAAGCATGTCCCTCTAAGTGATTTACCGCAATAAATGGTTTGCCAGTGGCAAGAGAGAGTGCTTTTGCGCTCATAACGCCTACCAATAATCCTCCTATCAAACCAGGTCCACTGGTGGCTGCAATGCCATCAATATCTTTTAATTTTGTGTTTGCTTCTGTTAGTGCTTGCAGAATTAAATGATCAAGAACTTCAACATGGGCACGAGCAGCAATTTCAGGAACAACACCGCCGTAAGGTGCATGGTGATCAATTTGACTCCAAACAACATTGGAAAGAATTTGGCTGTTTGATTCATTGTTATATTCAATGACAGCTGCTGCCGTTTCATCACAACTTGTTTCTATTCCCAGCAGACGCATTTTAAACAAAACCTTATATTGAAGCTTCTTTCCTGCGTGCGTACCATGAACAGAAAAAGATGCAAAGTATTTCTCTTAGAATTGTTTTTTCTATGAAAAATATGTGTTTTGGCATTTTCTTTGAATTTTATGATATCGTTGATTAAAAAATAAAGCTGTATTTTCGAGTATAAAATGCAAATGTTTTTTAAAAACTTGTCTATTAAAGGCGATAATTGTAAATATTATTGAGAAAAGCTGCGTTTTTAAAACTTTTTTCATTTTATTATTTTATCATTAAAAAAAGTGTGCACGAAAAGTGACAGAGATGGTCGATTCTTCAAAACCAAAAGTTAAACCACATTATGCTGGTACGCGCCGTAAGAAACCAGTTATTGAACATGAAGCTGTTCCCCATGATTCAGAGGAAAAAATCCATAATTCTGTAGAATCTCAAGCGCGAGAAGAACAGAATATGCAAGGTCAGGATAAAAGTATCTCTAGTACAACTTGGCTTTTCTTGTCCCTTTCTGGGATTTTGGGAGGATTCATTGCTTTGGGAGTTTTTATGGGGCTTCAATGGGCTGGTTTTTTTCCTTCTCCTTTTGTGGAAAATTCTGCTGGAGGAGAAAAAGCTTTGCAGATTGCTGAAGCCGCAAAAAGTCAAGGTGAAGACACAAAGGAACAATTGAGGCGGGTCTTTCAAGAAATTGATACGTTAAAAACAGAGTTTTCTTCTTTTTCATCACAACAGTTTAAAACAACGAAAAATGATGAACTATCGAAAGAAGAAAGCAAAAAAGCTTTTGCGATTTTAGAGGAAAAAGTAAAAGCTCTTGAAGAAACTGTACAAACTTTTGTTAGAAAGTCGAAAGAGATAGAGACGGCTTTGTCTGTTGGGCAGAGCAATGCAAATGATCTTGCTGCGTTAAAACAACAGTTAGAAGCACTACAGGAAGAAACTGCTGTTAAAAATAGTGAGAAAAAAGAAATAGATACCGCGCTCTTTACTGCAATTAGTTCATTAAAAAATGCTGTAGAGCGTGGTGGATCTTATAATAATGAATTAAAGCTGTTGCGGCAATTATCGCCTTCGATTAATGGACTTGATGTGTTGCAAAAAACAGCTACTGTGGGTCTTCCAAGTTCAGCACAACTTTCAGTTGATTTTGCTCATGTTGCTGATGCAATTGTTGGTACGCAAAATCTTGTTGCGTCAGATGCTGGTTTTTTTGACCGAATTTTAGCGTGGATAAAAGGGCTCATTGTTTCGCGACCGATTGGAAATGTTGAAGGGACAACGCTGGGGGCTATTGCGGCACGCATGGAAGTTGCCATTCAAGCTGGTGATTACGAAAAGGCTTTGAGCGAATGGCAATCATTGCCCCAAAGTGCAAAAGATGTTTCAATGGATTTTGTTAAGCAGCTTGAAAGACATATTGCTATTCAACAGTTGTTGCAGCAATTGTTATTGTCTGTGCAACAAGGATCTTTTAAAGCAACAAAGATGTAAATAGGCCCAAGATGATACGTGTTTTTATTTATATTTTTGTTGTTTGTATCCTCGGTTTAGCTTTCACGTGGGTTGCTAATCACAATGGTATTTTTGTTCTCACATTTTTGCATTTCAGATTTTCTGCTTCATTTCTTACAGTGTTAAGTGTGCTTATTTTATTTTTTGTAACGCTGGTGCTTTTATGGTGGTTATTGTCTTTCTTTTTTTCCATACCGAATGCTCTTTCCAATTATTTTTATAAACGCCATCAAAAGCGTGGTTACGAAGCTCTTTCAAAGGGGATTCTTGCAACTTTTGCTGGTGATAGTATGGTTGCGCAAAAAATGGAAGCACGTGTTGCTAAATATCTTGCAGGGAAACAAGAGCCATTGGTAAAACTCTTACAAGCGCAAACCTTGTCTTTACAAAATGACTCTGTTCGCGCCATCGGTCTTTATGAAGAGATGAGAAAGGAAGATCCGACAAAACTGGTTGGACTTTATGGTTTGTTTCGTGAAGCAATGAAGAGTAAAGCTTATGAGGCAGCGCAACAATATGCTGAAGAGGCACTGACTTTATCGCCAGCACTTTTATGGGCGCATCAGGCGGTGCTTGATCGGTTAAGTACTGAGGGTAAATGGGATAAGGCACTTACTATTTTTGAAAGAACGCAAAAAGCTCTCCCGCGTTCTATTCGCGCGATTCCAGAGCGGCAGCATATACAGGTTTTACTACTAAGTGGGCAGGCACTTTCTTTGTTTGATACACATCCTGTACAAGCACGTGAAGCTATTTTGAAAGCCCATAAATTGGCGCCTGATTTTGTTCCAATAATAGTTATTGCTGCTGATATTCTTTATAAATTAAACGAAACGCGTAAAGCGGATAAAATGATTATAGCGGCTTGGCAAAAGGAGCCTCATCCTGACTTGGGAGCGCTTTATCTTGAAAGAGAAGAAGGAGCCATTGGGCGATTGAAAAGGGCTAAGACACTTGCTTCTTATAATAAAGATGCATTTGAGTCGGCTTTCCTTATTGCTAAAGCAGCTTTGGATGCTGGTGAAACAGCATTAGCAAGAGAGAAGGCACAAAAAGCATTACAATGTCATCCACGGGAAAGTGTTTATTTATTGTTGGCAGATATTGAAGAGGCACAGGGAAACAATCAAGGTGCTGTGCGTCAATGGCTTTCTTTAGCACTTCGTGCTGAACGTGATCCAGTGTGGATGTGTGATGGGGCCATTTTTTCTTCTTGGTCAGTGGTTTCTCCAATCAGTGGACGTTTGGGCTGTTTTGAATGGAAGGCGCCTCCTTGTATGCCTTCTCTCACATTAGAGGCGGACAATATTGTGTCGAAAAGGCAAGACAAAGAGTATGTTATGGGAAAAAGTGATGATGTTGGAGATAAGAAGCTTGAAAAATTAACACCTGTAGATGATTCTCTTTTGCATAATGTGCAGGTGGAGAAACAAGATATAAAAGAAAAAGATGTAAAAATGTTCAGTCAAACTCACTTAAATGTTGATGATCCAGGGGTTAAAACAGAAGAAGAAACATCTTTATCGAGGAAAAAATTTCGTTTATTTTAAATTGCACCAATGTTGATAATACGAATGTTTTCTCAGAAGAAACAATTGACCTAGAAGAAAAAATATCGTTAGTCTTGTCCAATAAAATTATTCTCTTATGCTTTAAAAATAAAGTTTTGCTTGGTAGCAGAGGTGATTGGTTAAAAAATGTTTTTAAATCAGAGATGTCTTGATAAAAAACAAAAAAATAACAAACCAAGGATTGCTGTCGTTATTCATCGGCGCTCTACCTATACTGGTCGGTTGGGAAAATTTTTACAACAAAATGGTTTTGTTCTTGATATTTATCGTCCTATTTTTGGACAAAAACTCCCTGATACATTAGAGCATTATGCCGGCGTTGTTATTTTAGGGGGACCGATGAGTGTGAATGACAGCGAAGCCTATATTGGTGAGGAAATTGATTGGATTTCGTTATCACTAAAGGAAAATAAGCCTTTTTTGGGTATTTGTCTTGGAGCACAAATGTTAGCGCGAAATCTAGGGGGGCGCGTTGGTACAAGAAGTGATGGGACTGTTGAAGTCGGCTGGTATCCACTAGAAGCAACCCCACAAGGGAAGGAATTGATGAATTGGCCAGAGATGGTCTACCATTTCCATGATGAAGGTATTTATGATTTACCGAAAGAGGCAATGCTTTTGGCAACAGGGAATACATATCCTACACAAGCTTTTCGTTATGGAAACAATGCATGGGGTTTGCAGTTTCATGCTGAATTTACACGCGCTATGATGCGGCGTTTGGTCGTGCGTTCGGCACATAAATTGACTGAAAAAGGTGCTCAACCTGCTTGTGCACATTTGAAAGGTCGTTTAATCTATGATCGAGCTTTGAGCCAATGGTTTGAAAGCGCATTACACCAGATTTTTTGTACACCGCCCGTACTTGTGTGATTGTTGACAACGAATTGATTTATATAGGTAATTCACGGTTTTGTATATTGAATGAGAACCCCGAATATAGTAAGGTTTTTTCATTCCAAACCTGTGTATGTTGACTCAATAAAAACCTCTTGTTTGCATGTCACAAGTAGGGCTGGCGTGTGGGTAAAAACTGTATAAGAAAAGACTAAAAATGCTTCTTATGAACTGTCTTAAGTGCCAAGGGCTGTCGCAACATTTGGGGGCTAGCCAAATATAATGATGGTGCTGGCTTTGGGGTCTCCATAAGCGTAAAGATGGGGGGCTCAATGGCTTTATCGTTAAGAAACACTATTCATTATCATTTTTGTTGTGCTGTAAAACAGTATGGTTTAAGCTAGAGGTAGAAAATCTATGTAAAACTTTACACATGAGGTGTTTTTTGTTAAAGGGTGTAATGGGTTTTTTTAAGAAAATCTTGTTTATTGAGCTTATGAGATACTGTACTTTAGAACGATGTATAGGGACTTCTTGAAGTGATCAGTAGATAAAATCCGGTGGATTAAGAAGTTGGATTGTGTATAAACTGAACGTGGTTGGGAATCTTTATCCTTTTTAGGGTGGGGAGGAAGTTAAGAGATAAAGAAAGTTTGAATATTGTCTAAATCCTTTCAAATACCATCATCACAAAAAAGTTTTTCTTTGAGTTATTTAATTTGTGGGCTCTTTTGTCTTGCTCTGATATTTATTTATAGCGCACTCTGGTTTTTTTTTCGCGTAAAATAGAAGACTATGTTTCTAATATATTCACAAAAGTATCTTCCCATAATATGGCGGCGGTATGTGAGAATGTGCACAAGGATGGTTATCCTTTACGTGTCGGTGTTGTTTGTGACAAGTTTCAATTTTCTTGGCCTTTACATGGGGTTTCTTTATCGACGGGGCGTTTGACAGCTGGTGCACCAATTTACGCACCTCATTTGGTCGAGTTTAATGTTCATTCTCCTGCATTAATTGTTTTTTCCGGAAAAACTCCCATAGTATCGCATTGGCGCAATTTGGTGATTGAAACAGAGCCTTATTGGAAAACGGGTAAAACATTGAAGTTTATAGCTGAAGGGCTTGAGATTTCATCTTTTTCCTCTTCCCCTGAAGATCAAAAGCTTCAAGAAGCATTAAGAGCACCAACGACAGATAAAAAAACGACACAAGAAAATATTGAAGATCCGGCATCTTTGCAAAATACGCATGACGTGATTATTCAGCCGTTAGAACCACAAGATATGCTTCAAAAAATAACGGCAGAATTTTTTCGACTTGATCTTAAACATGAAAAGAATGATTTATCGGGACATATAACTTTTGACGGTTTTGATGCTTCTCCCTTTTTAAAATCTTCTTTTGTTGATATTCCTAAAATTGATGGCAATTTGAAATGGATTTTAAATGATGCCTCTCTTCTGTTTGAACATGAAGAAAAAAATTGGCAACAGCGACTGTATGGAAAAAGTGGACTTTTAAAGCAAGGTGAATTGACTTTTCATACAGGTGGTGCAGTGCGTATTAGTGGACCTTTTTCTTTTGATGATGAAGGATATTTGACAGCAAAATTTGAACTTGTCCTTATTCAGTCCATGAAGCTTCTTAACACTCTGCAGCGCTTATTTCCCGCGCAAGCCAATAATCTTCAAGCGTTATTTTTTATTTTGGGTGCTTTGCCTAAAAATGCGGACGGCGCTCCCGTTCTTTCCTTGCTCATTAACAATGGGTGGGTAAAACTGGGATTTTTAAAACTTGGTCGTCTTGCTCCACTTTAGGTGTTGTACCAAAGCCTTTTTTCATTTTTACTACCAAATTTCAACTTTTTCTGATTTTCACACTTTTTTGCAATTTTAGAGTGTCAAAATCTATTTTAACAAAATGCGTATTTAATGGTAAAAAAATAGCTATAAAAATAAAAAATTATCACCTACTCCTAACTCGTCCAACCTCTTTTCACTTAGTACAAAATCTTATGTCAAACTACATATAGCAACAGTGTTTCTATGGAAAAAGTGGCATTTTAAAGTATGCTGAATTGCCTTTTTATACAGGTGGTATGGTACTTGTTAGGAACCTTTTTCTTTATATATGGAATGAGCATATTGCATATATCTGTTTGGGTGTAACCTCTTAAAACAAGTAAATAGCCTAGTTGGAGGAAGATATGAAGTTGTAAAGGGGAAAATCAACATCCATCTTTACTGTCATTTTTTATTCGATTTTACGCATTTCAAAAGCAGTTACAGTTATATCTTTTAAATAATGGATTAAGCTTATCCTTTTATTTCTGATATTTTTTAATGAAGCTATATGCCTTCCACGTAAAACAGAATATATTTGTATTGTATATTTACGCATTTGTTAAAAAAATATTTCTCAGTGCTTCCTATTTCACGATGTCGCCTGTGAATGGTATAAGGATAAAGCCATTAAGCACCATCATCTTTTCGGTTACGGAGTAACAAGCTAGGGGAAAACATCATCATATTATATTTGCTTATATTTGCTAATTCTCAATCTTACTGCAGCTTTTGGCACTTGTGGCGGTTTATGAGGGGCATTTTTAGTCCTTTCTTTACTGTTTTTATCTATTCGGCTTTCCCATTTGCAATATGCAAGGGGAAATGGGGTTAATTAATTGAATATAAATAGATTTTAAATGAGACAAATTTAGAATATCGGATTATCATAAAAATGATAAAATTATGATTGTAAATCAATATATTATATTTTTATGATGAAGGATATTTGACAGTAAAATTTGAATTTATTTTTTATTTTGAGTGCTCTGTCTAAAAATGCGGGATAGGGTTTCCGTTCTTCCCTTGCTGATTAGTCACGGATGGATAGAACAGAGCAAAAGCTTAGCTGTTTTGTACTGCTTTTAAGTCTGAAAGTTTATGTTTTAGGGTGAAAAATCAATCCTGTTGTTTTTTTGAAATTGTTGCAAACAATTCTATTATGATAGATAGCGAGATTTTTATTTTTGGAACCTTGCCTAAAAATGCAAACTCCCGCTCTCTATTTTTGTTAGTTTGTTGTGGTGGTGGGATAGAACGGGAGATTGAGTGGGTCATTTTGTATTTACTTTAGGTTTGAAAGCCAATATTTTGAAGCTGAGAAATCAATCCTGCTGCAAAAGTAAAACGAGAAATATTGAGATCATTTTCAATAAGGGCGCTAATGCGGTTTGTAATGTTGTGAATATGATCTTCTTCTGTTTTTTTCCAAGTGTCAAAAGGATCTTTTTTCTTTCCATAATTTTTGAGAATTTTCATAACGATTTGCCGAAAGCTTTCAGAAACATTTTCTTTGGCTTGGCTTAAAGCCATACTATCATAATAATCTACTACAGGGATTATACGAATTGCTTCGTTAATACGGTTTATACGAATGATTTGCGCAAGTGAAAAGTAGATCTCTGCGGTTTTAATAAGATCACTGTTGCTTTTTTTTGCAATTAAAGAAATATCACAGATTGTTGAAGCAGCTTCCAAGAGAGCTAATTGTTTCGCTAATGCTTTTGGTGCTCCCTCTTCGCTGTAGTGTAATGCTTTTTCTTCAATCTTTTGCTTAATATCGTTGTCGTGAGAATGCATAAGCTCTTTTTCAATAATGCTACGGGCTTGCTTTATTGTTTTTACAATTTCTTCTAATGGACGTGAGAGATCTATGTTATGCAAACCCCAATTGGTTGTTTCAAAGAGCATTGGGGTCATTGTTGCGTAGAATTTATTTTGGACAAGACCGGGTATTTTATTATCAAGCTTATCAATTTGCTCAGACAATTGAGGAATTTCGAAACCATCGCGGATGGCAATAAAAACGCGAATAATATTTTCAGTCTTTTGTTCTGTTGCATCGTGTAGTCTATTAACAAAAGTGGGGCCTCCACGATTTACAATATCGTTGGCAATCAGCGTTGCGATAATATTACGACGCAATTGATGGTTAATAACTTCCTTCTTAAAATTTTCTTGAATTTGGGTTGGAAAATAGTTCAGCAGGGCTGTATTGAAATAGTGATCATCAACAATGGGGCTATTAGCAATTTCTTCTTTTAAGGTCAATTTAGCATAGGCAAAAATAACGGCGAGTTCTGGACGGAGAAGACCTTTGCCTTGGGTTGTTCTTTGTCGTAAAATTTGCTCATCAGGGAGTATTTCAACTCTGCGATCTAGAAGCTTTTTTTGTTCCAAATCGTGCATAAAGCGTATTTGATAGGGCAAATCAGTAGTGCTTTGGTTTTCCGCCAAAGAAAGCGCAAGGGGTTGTAGATAATTGTTGCGCAAGACGAGTTGCTCGACTTGAGGCGTCATTTTTTTCAAGAGCTTATTGCGATCTTCGCGGGTTAACGTTTTGGCACGTAGTGCTGATGCAAGAACAATTTTGAGATTGACCTCAATATCAGAACAATTCACACCAGCAGAATTGTCAATGGCATCCGTATTGCATCGACCACCATTTAAGACATATTCAATCCGTCCACGTTGTGTAACACCAAGATTAGCTCCTTCACCAATAATTTTTGCACGCACTTGTTCTCCGGTAATGCGTATTGCATCATTTGCTCGATCACCTACTTGGGCATCGTTTTCTGTTGCAGCACGGATATAAGTACCAATGCCACCGAACCATAAAAGATCAACAGGGGCTTTGAGAAGAGCAGAGATAATTTCAAAGGGTGTTCCTGTTTGTTTTTCGAAACCAATGGCTTGTGCTGCTTCAGGTGAGAGAGTAATGGTTTTTTCTTTTCGTGAGAAGATGCCACCGCCCTTTGATAATTTGGTTTTATCGTAATCCTGCCAGCTTGAGCGAGGCAGTTTGAAGAGACGCGTACGCTCTACATAGCTTTCGTCTATGTTCGGATCTGGATCAATAAAGATATCGCGGTGATCAAAAGCGGCAATCAATTTTGTTTGTTTGGAAAGCAGCATCCCATTGCCAAAAACATCACCAGACATGTCTCCAACACCGACACAGGTGAAGGGCGTTGTTTGAATATCGTGATTAAATGACTCTCTAAAATGTCTTTTGACGGCTTCCCATGCACCTTTAGCTGTAATAGCAATGTCTTTGTGGTCGTAACCTGCTGAGCCTCCAGAGGCAAAAGCATCATCAAGCCAAAAGTGGTTTGCTTGGCTGATGGCGTTGGCTGTATCAGAAAAAGTTGCTGTTCCTTTGTCTGCCGCAACAACAAAATAGGGGTCAGGGTCATCATGACAGATGACATTGTGGGGAGAACTTATTTTGCCGTTAATCAGATTGTCTGTAATGGAGAGCAAAGCTGTTATAAAGTCTGTATAAGCTTGTCGTGCTGCTTCTATGATGACAGCACGGTCATTTGTTTGGGGAAGCCGATGGGGATAGAATCCACCTTTTGCACCTGCAGGAACGATAACCGCATTTTTAACTTGTTGGGCTTTGACTAAGCTAAGCACTTCGGTGCGATAATCTAATGCACGGTCAGACCAACGAATTCCGCCACGAGCGATAGGTCCAAAACGCAAATGGACCCCTTCAACTTCTGGTCCATAAACAAAAATTTCTCGGTAAGGGCGCGGTTCAGGCAAACCTTCAATCTGGCGCGGATTTAATTTGGTGGCTAAAATACGCCGTGGACTTCCATCAGGAAGAGGCGTAAAGGCATTCGTTCGTAAACTCGCCTCGATAAGGTTACAATAACGGCGTAAAATGAGATCATCATCTAAACCAGAGACTTTCCGTAATTTTTCTTCAATGCGCTTTTGAATGACTTGTTGGTTTTTTTCCCGTTCTTTTTCTGTATGGCTTTGATGAAATCTTAAATGAAATAAAGCATAAAGATCTTGGGTAATGTCAGGATAAGCATTTAAAGTTTGGGCAACGCGATCTTGCGAATAAGGAATTCCAGCTTGTTGGAGATAGCGCCCATAATGGCGCAAAATAACAATTTCATGCCAATCAAGCTCAGCTGTTTGGGTGAGAGCATTAAAGCCGTCATTATCAGCATTTTGTGCCCAAATGGCTTCAAAGGTTTCGGCGTGTTTTTGACCGTCTTTTTCAAAATCGATACAGTGTTGGAAAGTACTTTCTAGCTGCATATCATGAAGATACACAGAGCGCCCATTGCCATCTGGTAATTCAAGGGTTTGTTCAGCAATAACGCGAAACCCCATGTTTTCAAGGAGTGGTACACGTTTGGAAAGGGCAAGTGCTTCATGGCGGTGAAAAAGCCGAAGAGAAATGCACTGTTTTTCTTTGTTTTGTGCGTGATAAAAGATCACGAAAAGGGGCTTTTCATCATGAAGACTTAGAATATGTCCGGCATCGTTAATAGCGTCTTCAGCTGAAAATAAATCACGATAGCTGTTGGGGAATTCACTGGCTAGACGTGTTTGTTGCTCTGTTATTTTCTTGTTAAGAGCGATGGCTTGAACCCTGTCTTCCCAACTTCGTGCAATCGAACGTACATGTTGTTCAAGTGTGGAGCGCTCGTGAAGGGGAACAGTTTCGTTTCCTTTGCGATGGATGATATAATAGACACGTATAAGGGTGCTTTCCAAAAATAGCGGATAAGATTCAAAAAAGTCACCTTTATAAAGCTCTACAAAATGTTCGCCAACTTTTTCACGCAGGCTGCTGCTATATTGGTCACGCGGTACGTAGACAAGGATAGAAACAAAGCGCCCAAAAGAATCAGTATGGGCAAGAACCCGTAAACGTGGGCGCTCATCTAATTGTAGAATAAGCTTAATGTTTTCTGTCAATGTATCAACATCAGAGCGAAACATTTCATCTCTTGGATAGGTTTCTAAAGCACTGATGAGTACTTTTCCTGAATAATCGGCGTGATTGTGTCCAAGACGTTGAATAATAGTTCGGGCTTTTTCTTTTAAGAAAGGAATTTGCAAAATAGAACGTGTATAAGCTGAGGAGGTAAAAAGCCCTACAATGCGTAATTCTCCACAGAGTTGGTTTTCTTTATCAAAGATTTTAAGACCAATATAATCGAGCCAAACAGAACGGTGAATTTTGGAGCGGCTGTTCGCTTTTGTCACGATAAACAGATTATCGCTTTCCATGAAGGATAAAACTTCTTGAGGAGGTTCTTTCATACTTTTATCGTCAACAATATGAATAGAAGCATCCGTGAGTATACCAAGTTCAATATTACTTGCCGTAAAGGATTTTAGGGGTTTTTGGTCTTTAATGAAGTTGTAAGTGCGCATACCAAGGAAAATGAAATTATCGTCCATTAGCCAGTGAAGAAACTCAATGGCCTTTTCGCCTTCTTGTTTGTAGTGCGGGGGAAGACTTATTTGGTAGGCATGAATCTGCTTTTCAACTTCTTCAAGCATAGGTTTCCAGTCTTGTACAGCAGCATTAACCTGTTCAAGAACTAAGGTGAGTTCATTTTCAAGTTTTTGTATTTGCTGTTTGTTTAATGACTCGATGTGAATTTGCATCAGACTGATGCGTTTTCCAGAAGCACAATCAATAATGGGGTGTGCAATCAAATAGATATGGTTTTTGTGTTGATTAAAAACATTTAAAATAGAATCGAGAAGGAAGGGTTTGTTATCATTGACAAGCGTGATAACGGTTATAGGTCTGTTACTACGGGTTAAATTTTGCTCAAAGCAGATGGTATTTTTTCCCGTCTGATGGAGATTAAAAGCTTTTACCGCGATGGCTGTGGCTTTTTGAAGTTCTTCATTTTCGTAATAAGCAATATCTTCTTTATCGGTTTGGGCAAAAAGGATTTGTTCTATTTTATCTTGGGTGTTTTTTGTCTCTGTTTTTTTTTGTTGCAACACATTCACTCTCCCTTTTTGCTCTTAAGGGGTCTTTATTAAAAGCAGACCATTATATTTTTTATATACTGTAACACCTTCTTTCTAAAGAAAATAGCTCTTTATTTGGAAAGAATGAGTTTGTTTTTGCTATTTTTTAGTAATATTTTGTACTTTAAAGAAATATTTTGCTTCAAGGAAAGGGCACTTTTAGTATTTTTGTATGTTAATAGTTTGTTTTTTTAAATATACAAAATAAAAGTAAAAAAATAAGCAAAAGTAAAGAGAGAATGGCGCATTTACCAGAAAGACTTTTAAGTGGTTACCAAAACTTTATAAACAATCATTTTTTATATAAAATAGCAGATTATCAGCAATTGGCGATTGAGGGGCAGAAACCTGAAGTTTTGGTCATTGCTTGTTGTGATTCGCGTGCAGTACCAGAAATGATTTTTGATGCTAAGCCAGGGGAAATTTTCACCCTGCGCAACGTGGCGAATGTGGTTCCTCCTTTTTCTCCTGATGACCAATATCACGCAACATCAGCAGCTCTTGAATATGCTGTGCAATTGCTTGAGGTGAGACATATTGTCGTTTTTGGTCATGCCCATTGTGGAGGCATTCGTACTGCTCTTAATGAGACATATAAATCTTTATTATCAAATGATTTTATCGGTCAATGGATAAGTCTCTTAGCACCAGCAGCAGAAATCGTTTTGAATAATAAGTCGTTGTCTTGGCCAGAAAAACAGACGGCATTAGAGCAGCTTTCTATTCGCCATTCGTTGAGAAATTTAGAGACGTTTCCGTGGATAAAGCTTCGCAAAGATCAAGGTTTTTTGACATTGCATGGTGTTTGGTTTGATATCTCTAGCGGAAAATTATGGAGCATGGAACAGGAAACAGGTTGTTTTATGCGTGTTGAAGTTGAAAGTTTTGAAGTATAGTATTTGTTGTTTTTATTTCTTCGTATAAAAAGATATTTTATGATAAAACTTGACAAAGCTGGGGTTTTATTGTTTGAAGGAGCAAGCTTTCAGTGACAAAATTAACTTGGAGCCACCGACTGAGACCCCAGTTTAAGGGTATAAAGAGATCTCAGAGGTCAACATCCGACGGCGCGATGCGTTCTCGGATGCTATTTTGGTTTGTTTGTTATGCAACAATGAGGTAAATGATGTTTGAATCCTTGCAAGAGCGACTTGGTTCTATCCTGTCTCATTTGACGGGACGTGGCGCTTTATCGGATCAGGATGTTGTAGAGGCGCTGCGTGAAATTCGTCGCGCTTTATTGGAAGCTGATGTTGCTCTTGATGTTGTGCGCTCTTTTACCGATAGAGTTCGGGAAAAAGCTGTTGGGGCCGAAATCGTTAAATCAATTAAACCAGGCCAAATGGTGGTTAAAATTGTTCATGATGAATTGGTTCATATTCTTGGAAATGAAAGCGTTCTGAGTGATTTAAATGCACCAGCTCCAGTTGTTATCATGATGACTGGTTTGCAAGGTTCGGGAAAAACAACCACAACAGCAAAGCTTGCAAAACGTTTTACTGATAAGCACAATAAAAAAGTTCTCATGGCGTCATTAGATACACGCCGTCCCGCTGCACAGGAGCAATTGCGCCAATTGGGAGAACAGGCAAAACTTGCAAGCTTGCCTATTATTGCGGGTCAGCTGCCTGTTGATATTGCATCACGTGCCGTACAGGCTGCTAAATTGGGTGGTTATGACGTGCTTCTTCTTGACACAGCAGGACGTAATCATATTGATGAAGCTTTGATGCTCGAATTGGCTGAAATTAAAGCATGTTCCCTTCCTCATGAGATTATGTTGGTGGCTGATAGTTTGACGGGGCAAGATGCCGTTCATCTTGCTCGTTCTTTTGATGAGCGTGTAGGGATTACGGGGATTATTTTAACACGTATGGATAGTGATGGGCGTGGTGGCGCTGCTCTTTCTATGCGTGCTGTTACAGGTAAACCAATTAAAGCAATTGGAACTGGTGAAAAAATAGATGCTTTAGAAGAATTTCATCCCAGTCGTATTGCTGATCGTATTCTCGGAATGGGGGATATTGTTTCTTTGGTTGAAAAAGCTGCTGAAACAATGGATCACGAGAAAGCTGCTGCTTTTGCAAAAAAAATGCAAGCTGGAAAATTTGATCTGAATGATCTTGCAGAACAGTTGCAGAAAATGAAAAAACTGGGTGGAATGGGCGGTATTATGGGCATGTTGCCAGGAATGGGGAAGGTCAAAGAGCAGATTGCGGCTGCGGGGTTTGATGATCGTTTGTTTGATCGTCAATTGGCCATTATTTCATCTATGACACCCAAAGAGCGGGCGAATCCAGAGCTTTTAAAACATAGCCGCAAACAACGAATTGCTAAGGGGTCTGGTACGACAGCGGCTGATATTAATAAACTTTTGAAGATGTATCGCCAAATGGCTGATATGATGAAAGCCATGGGTGGTAAAGGAAAAAGTGGTTTTATGGGAAAGATGTTGGGAGGCCTTGGTTCCAAAATGGGTTTTGGTGGTATGGGAAACTTGGGAGGGGATTCTCCAGCTATGCCGGATTTGTCGGGATTGGATCCAAAGCAATTCTCAACGCTTCAAAAGCAAATTGAAAATGGTAATGGAGGGAAGCTCTTGCCCGGACTTCCTAAGCGTGGACCTACATTTCCTGGTCTTTCCAATGGCATTGTCGATGGGGGAAATTTTCCTCAGCATCCTAAGAAAAAATAAGATGTAAAGAGGGAAAGGAATATAATGCAGGAAACAGTATTAAACGAATTGGCACATTTACGAGCATCCATTGATAATTTTGATGCAACTTTGATTCATATCTTAGCAGAGCGGTTTCGTTGTACGAAAGCTGTTGGGCGCTTAAAAGCGCGTTATGATTTACCTAAAGTAGATCCTCTGCGTGAGCAATATCAGGTAGCGCGTTTGCGGCAATTGGCTATGGATAGTGATCTTGATCCTGATTTTGCTGAAAGATTTTTAAAATTTATTATTAAAGAAGTTGTGAGTCATCATGAAGTTATTGCTGAAGAGCAAAAAACAAAAAAAGTCAATTTAAACGAAAGCCAGAGCTGACAATAGGAGATAAAATATGGCATTGAAAATTCGTTTGTCCCGTGGAGGTTCAAAAAAACGTCCTTACTATCATATCGTCGTTGCAGATGTTCGTAGTCCGCGCGATGGGCGGTTTCTTGAACGTGTTGGTGCATGGGATCCAATGTTGCCTAAAGATGGACCGAGGGTGAAACTTAATGAAGAACGTATCCAATATTGGCTTGGGCAAGGGGCTCAACCAACAGATCGCGTTTTACGGTTTTTAGATGCAGCTGGCTTGAAAAAGCGTCCAACTCGTAATAATCCACATAAAGGTGAACCGGGTAAAAAAGCACAAGAACGTATAGCAGCAGCAAAGCAAGCAGCAGAAGAAGCAGCGGCAGCGGCTGAAGCAGAATCTGCTTCAGCATAAGAAGCATGATTGTTTAATCAATGTGTTTTTAAAAGCTTTAGAAAAATAAATATTATCCGTTTTTGTCTATCAAAAACGGATTTTCATTAAAAAGCTGCTTGTTTAAATTGCGCCGTTTTTTTTAAATCAATGGTTTTAAAAATCAATGGCGCGGCCTTTAATTTCCCAGTCTCCATAGCGGGAAGGGTCTTTGCCGCCGCGTCCGCCGTTTTCTAAAGGTTGTTCTTTTTTTGCTGCGCGTTTTCGTCTTTCTTCAGCTTCTTTAAGGGCGCGTTGTGCTGCGGGAGAAAGAGATTGCTGTTTAACGACAGTTGCATTTTTTTTGCTTGTTTTCTCATCTTTTTTATTCATTTTACACCTATTCCATTGAAGAAGCAGAAAGAAAACACCATCATATAGTATTGATTGACTTTTATCATGGAGTTTTTTGAGTAATGAATATAATGCGTACAGCTATGCTTTTGGCTTTTTTAACTGCTCTCTTTATGGGAGTTGGTTATCTTGTTGGAGGGGGCGGTGGCATGGTCATTGCTCTTTTGATGGCAAGTGGTTTAAACTTTTTTTCTTATTGGAATTCAGATAAAATCGTTTTACGCATGTACGGGGCGCGTGAAGTTGATCAGCATTCAGCACCAGTTTATTATAAGATTGTAAGCGATTTAGCACAAAAGGCTTCTCTTCCTCAACCAAAGGTTTATGTTATTGAGAATGCACAGCCAAATGCTTTTGCAACGGGACGTAATCCGCAAAATGCAGCTGTTGCTGCAAGTACTGGGTTGTTAGAGCGGTTAAGCGCTGAGGAAATTGCCGGCGTTATGGCGCATGAGCTCGCACATATTGAGCATCGTGATACGTTAACAATGACTCTAACCGCAACGATTGCAGGGGCAATTTCAATGCTTGGTAATTTTGCTTTCTTTATGGGAGGACAGCGTAATTCTTCAGAAGATTCTCATGGCGCTGGGGCAATTGGAGGATTTATTGCATTGCTCGTGGCGCCTTTTGCAGCGATGCTGGTGCAAATGGCGATTAGCCGTACACGGGAATATGCTGCGGATCGTAGAGGGGCTGAAATATGTGGTAATCCTTTATGGTTGGCTTCGGCATTGCGTAAGATTGCTGATGGGGGACGTGGGGTATATAATGAAGAAGCAGAGCATAATCCAGCAACCGCGCATCTGTTTATTATTAATCCTTTGAGCGGTGAGGGAGCGGATAGTCTTTTTTCGACACATCCAGCAACTGCAAATCGTATCGCTGCTCTTTATCGGCAAGCAGAAGAGATGAAAGGGGCTCTTGCCAAAAGTGTGGGATGGAATAAAGAAGACGCTATACATGAAAAAAGCAGCGGGATGAACTATGGAGATTTTCATAGTGGTCAGGCTCATGCATTAGGTGAGCAAGAAAACAGTTCTTTTCAGCGTGTTACAAAACGTCCTTCTTGGCTTCGTTATGAAAATTCAAAAAGATCTCGTTCATAGAATTATTGAGAGAGCTCTTGAGAAAACTGTGATATAAAGGTGGTGTTTTGAAACACAAAAAAGCGGGGCATGTGTCTGAAAAAAATGTTCCAGGATTAGCTGTTCGACAGGTGTGTGTGCGTCTTTTGGGGGCGGTAGTTGATAAGTACACGCCTCTGTCTGGTTTGACGGATAATGAACACGGACATCCACAATATTTGAAGCTTTCACAACGAGATCGTTTGTTATGTCGGGCTATTTTAACAGCTTCATTGCGTCATCGAGGGCAGATTATGGCGGCTCTCTCACGCTTTTTGGCGCGTCCTTTGCCTTCACAAGCACTTTCACTTCAGCATCTTTTGCATATCAGTGTTGCACAAATTCTTTATCTTGATATTCCCGATCATGCGGCTATTGATTTAGCTGTGCGTGTGGCGAAACTTGATCCTCGAATGCGCCGTTTTTCAGGGGTGGTGAATGCTCTTTTGCGCAATGTTGCACGTGAGGCAGAGCCTTTACGCCAACAAGTTCCTACCATTGAAGGTGTGCCAGCGTGGTTTGGACAGCTTTTAATATCAGCTTATGGAACAGAAAAGGTACATCAGATTATCGCAATTCAAAGTGTGGAACCTCCTTTCGATTTGACAGTGAAATCTGATAGTGGTGGATGGGCTGAAAGGCTTGGCGGTGTGGTATTGCCCAATGGTTCTGTTCGATTGAAGCGTCTGGAGTGTTCTGTTTCTGATTTACCAGGCTATCGTGAAGGGTCTTGGTGGGTCCAAGATTTTGCAGCAGCTTTGCCTGCTTGTTTACTTGGGAGTATTGAGGGTAAACGCGTTGCTGATCTTTGTGCGAGCCCTGGAGGAAAAACAGCACAATTGGCTTTGCAAGGGGCTGAGGTGACTGCAATTGAGCTTTCTGCTAACCGCATAAAGCGTTTAAAAGAAAATATGGAACGGCTTCATTTTTCAGTTCATATTTGGCAGGGCGATGTGAAAAATTTCCATTCAACACAGCTTTTTGATGCGGTTCTTCTTGATGCTCCTTGTTCTTCTACAGGAACAATCCGTCGTCATCCAGATATTTTATGGACGAAATCGAGGGAAGATATCGTCAAGTTAGCGGCGTTGCAATATGATTTGCTTGTTGCAGCAATTTCTTTGGTGAAGGAGGGGGGGCGGATTGTTTTTTCCAATTGTTCATTGGCAAGAGAAGAAGGTGAAGATCTTATTGAGAAAATTTTATCGATACGCAATGACATTGTTTTAGACCCTATTTATCCAGAGGAAATGGGAGCACTGGAACATTTGCTTTGTGGGGGGATGTTACGGACAACGCCTGCGGATTTTTGTCATAAAAATTTTGATGCTGAGAAAACCGTATTTTTAGGAATGGATGGTTTTTTCGCTGCGCGCTTACGAAAAATTGCTTAATTAACGCTTCATTTACAAAAATGGTCGAAATTGTATTTGATTCAGCATAAATGGAGATGAAATTTTGGCGGTTGCGGTAAAAGCTCCTCAGGTAAAAGTGGCAGCCTGTATCGATACGATACAGAATGTTATGCGGCGTTTATGGGTTGGACCATTGTTTCGTTGGCGATTTTCAGGGTTTCGTCCTCATAAAATTTTAGCGCATCCCATGGATTTGCATGTAGCTGATCCGATGATGGCGCATGAATTTTATCATGGTCGTTTTGCTTTTGCTGGTCACATTGTTCATTCTGGTGCTGTTTCGCCGTTTTCATTGGTTCCACCAACGCTAGAATGGGAAGCGGCTCTACATGATTTTCATTGGTTGCGCCATATGGAGGCAGCAGGAAGTGATTTAGCTTCTGCACATGCACGCTCTCTTTTAGAAGACTGGTTTGACCATGCTGGTAAGAAGGTAAAAGGGCTTGCTTGGAGTGATCCTGTTGTGGCGCGGCGCTTGATTTCATGGATTTGTCATTCGAAAATGTTGTTAGAAGGGGCAAGTGAACGGTTTGAAAAACGCTTTTTACGTGCACTTGGTTTGCAATTTCGTTATTTGCGCGTAACAGTTTGTAGTATGGAGCACAATGATCAACGTTTACAAGCAGCAGTGGCTTTGACATTCGCATCTCTTGCTTTGCCTGTTTCAGCGGCAGTGAAAAAAAAGGTACAAACCACACTTATAGAGGAGCTTTCCCGTCAAATCCTAGTTGATGGTGGGCATATTTCCCGTAGTCCTGTTATTTTGCTGAATTTGTTATCGGATTTATTGTCGTTACGGCATCTTTTTATGCGTAGCAATGAAACAGCACCCCGTATTTTGATTGATTCTGTTGAGCGTATGTTGCCAGCTTTACGATTCTTTATCCATGAGGATCAAACGTTGGCCCATTTTAATGGGGTTGGTCCCCTTGTATCGGAACGGTTATCATCACTTTTGGAGCTTGATGAAACAGGAGGTCATCCTTTTAGTTATGCCCGTTATTCAGGATTTCAGCGCTTAAAAGCCAATCAAACAACAGTGCTTGCAGATACAGGAAAGTTTCCACCTCGCTCTGTAGCACAGCAGGCTTGTTCGGGGTGTTTGTCTTTTGAAATGTCTTCACAAGGGCACCGTTTTATTATCAATGCCGGTGTTAATCCTGATGGGCGGGAAGAGTATCGACATTTAGGGCGTGTTACTGCAGCACATTCAACAGCTACGCTTAATGATTGTTCAGTGGGTGCTTTTTATCATAAAAAGAAAAATGGCGCGCCATTTTTGTTTGATGGACCAACAGATGTTCAAGTGTGCCGTATAGAGGATTCAGAGAAGACAGGTTTTATTGCGAGTCATAATGGTTATGTGCGACCCTTTAATCTTATTCATGAGCGTGGTCTTATTTTGGCGACAAATGGAGATACGATCGAAGGTTTTGATCGCTTTTTTATGCCAAATAAAGGGAGAAAGAGACACAAGAGTGTGCAAAATGAACAAAATTATGTTGCTGTTCGGTTTCATCTTCATCCACAAGTTGAAGTTAACTATGATGGCAAACGTGTGTGTTTAGCCGTAAAGAACGAGAACGTGAAGAGTGAACAAATATGGTATTTTATATCGCCTGACGCAGATATTTGTCTTGAAGATTCGATTGATTTTGCAGAATTAACAGGTCCACAACGGACACAACAGATTGTTTTATATTTTCGTCCTGCATTTCAGGAAAAAGTTCGTTGGCGTTTTATCCGTAAAGCGTTTAATAAAAAATTAGAACATTGTTCCAACCCATAGTATATTGCGTTTTATTTTGCGTGTCGCAAAACATTATTGTTTATTGTGGTAATATTCTCAAAATTTGAAGATCATATCAATTTTATACATGAAGAGTTTTGTTAGAGTATGGGTTGGATGTTTTTAGGCAAGGTTTGCTCATAGAATCTCATGAGGTGATGCTAAAAGGGATTGGCTCCAGAAAAAAGGTTTTTTGAAAGACCATTGTTGACAGATGAGTACTAGTTAAGGATTTTGATCCTTTAAAGATATGGAGAGAAAATTAAGCCGTTGCTTATCTTCTATAAGTTTTTAAGTGTGCTGTTGGGATCAATATTTCTCTCTGAGAGAGTTGCATTAATAGGATTACGCTCTTCACGAAAAACAGAGCGCTATTGTATTGTATATTCACGGACTTATTTTAAAGAAAAATCCCTTAATGATTCCAAGCCTATTTTGCGACGATGCCCGTGATGGGTATAACGGTAAATCCATTAAGCACCCCCCATCTTTATGCTTATGAAGGAGCAGTTCGGCACTATCACACTATTTATCAGTGCCCAATGTTTGTAACAGTTCTTGGCACTAGAGATGGTTCATAAGAGGCATTTTTAGCCTTTTCTTAATAGCTTTTATCCATACAGCTCTCCCCGCTTGTAACGTGCAGGCGAATGGTTTTTGTTGATTCAACATACACAGATTTGAAATGAGAGAATCTTACGGTATTCGGGGTTCTAATTTAAATGAATAACGCTAAATTATTATTACAAATCAAATGTTGTACATCACAGAAGCATTGAAAATTCGAGAAACAATACATAACAATGGCCGAGAAAAATAACTCTTCTGCTCTTTGTTATTATACTAAAAATGAAGTTATAATAACAAACCACAAAATGCGCGCTTTTTCATAGCAAAGCATTCTCTCAAATATCTCAAACAACTTTCATAAAGATCTACGCGAATAACGTCGTGCAATTGAATCAATATCACCTCGACAAATTCCAAGATCGTTGAGTTCATATGTTGAAAGACGACTTAACGCATTAACGGTTCGACGATAACGGCGCCAATTACTATAAAAACGTAGAATATTCATATCCCCTACTCAAACTTTTCATTACACTCTTTAGTTTAAGAATAGAGTATATTACTAAAAAGAGTTGTGTTATAATATCATAGCAGGTATGCATCTACATACAAGATAATGTCCCTTTAACATTTTCCTCATGCGAAAGGGTAACCATTAAAAATATCAACAAGAACATCTTATCCCTAACCAATGGCTAAATTATGTGCATTGGCTAAATTATGTGCATTTTCTGCGGTGATAAACTTCTTCACGTGTAGCTTCTTTGGATTGAATAACTGCTTCCATTTCAACAGTTATCAATAGTCATACGATAATTATGAAAAATTCCTTGAAACATTTGTCTCATACGAAAAGAAAAGCAGCAAAATTATTAATGGCGGAAGTGACGTGTTCCTGTAAAAACCATCGCTAACCCCTGTGCATCCGCTGCGGCGATAATTTCTTCATCACGCATGGAGCCTCCTGGTTGAATAACTGCTGTTGCTCCTGCTTCAGCTGCTGCTAATAAACCATCAGCAAAAGGAAAAAATGCATCTGATGCAACAACAGATCCTTTTGTGAGAGTTTCTGTTAAGCCTGCTCTTTGCGCACTTTCTGCTGCTTTACTTGCAGCAATTTTTGCTGAATCGATGCGGCTCATTTGTCCGGCTCCAATTCCAACTGTTGCGCTATTTTTCGCGTACACAATAGCATTTGATTTAACGTGCTTTGCTACACGAAAAGCAAATTGAAGATCACGCATTTCATCTTGAGTTGGTGCCCGCTTTGTCACTACTTGCAATTTAAGATCATCGACTACCACGTTATCACGTGATTGTACTAAAATGCCTCCTGCAAGTGTTTTCGCAAGAAGTCCTCCACAGCGTGGATCAGGAACTCCACCTGTAATGAGCAAACGAAGATTTTTTTTCTTGGCAATAATTTCACGTGCCGCCATTGTGGCATCAGGAGCAATAATCACTTCTGTGAAAATTTTAACAATTTCTTCAGCACATTCCTCATCAAGGGTTTGATTTAAAGCAACAATTCCACCAAATGCCGATACATTATCACACATAAGAGCTTTCAAATAAGCGTCTTTCAAATTTTCTCCTTCCGCAACACCACAAGGATTGGCATGTTTAATAAGAGCGACAGCAGCGGTTTTTTGCGGATCAAATTCTGCCACAAGTTCAAAGGCTGCATCTGTATCATTCAGATTGTTATAAGAAAGCGCTTTGCCTTGTAAAAGTTTTGCTGTTGCAATACCAAAACGTTTTTCATTATTGCGATAAAATGCTGCCTGTTGATGTGGATTTTCCCCATAGCGCATAACACTTTCAAGATGACCGGAAAAACTCTGCCATGATGGAGTTTCAATTTTTAAATCCCGTGCAAACCACGATGCTATTGCCGTATCATAGGCAGCGGTGTGTGCATAAGCGCGCATTGCTAGCTGATGACGCATAGATAAGCTTAAACATCCATTATGCTGCTTTAATTCAGCTAGAATCGAATCATAATCTTTTATCGCTGTTACAACACCGGTATAAGCATAATTTTTTGCCGCAGCGCGAATCATCGCCGGTCCACCGATATCAATATTTTCAAGAGTCGTTTGCCCATCAGCTCCCGAAAGGATCGTCTCTTCAAAAGGGTAAAGATTCACCACCAAAAGATCAATTCCATAAATGCTGTTCTTTTCCATAGCTTCCCTATGGCTAGGATCTTCTCTTACTCCTAACAAAGCACCATGAATCAAAGGATGGAGTGTTTTTACACGCCCATCCATTATCTCAGGAAATCCAGTAACTTCAGCAACATCTTTTACGGGTAAACCAGCTGCTATGAGGGTTTTTGCTGTTCCTCCTGTTGAAATTAATTCAACATTGTAAGTAGCATGAAGGGCTTGTGCAAAAGCAACCACACCCGTTTTATCAGACACAGAAAAGAGAACACGACGAACCCGATGAAGATCAGGTATGGGAAAATTTTTGGCAACAACACCCATAACAGAAGCCTTAAAAATGAAAGAGTTAAAATTCTAGTAAAACACGCTTATACGTTTATAGCATAAGCCTTTAGCAAAATACACTGAAAGGATAAACTGTCTTTTTAGAATATAGGATGATTCACCTTTTTCTATTATCCTGTAAAAACCTCTCATTTGAGGTGTGGTGATAGGTATAAAAGTCTCATTGAGACATTAAATATTTTTTTGTTGCTTATAACTCAATATCTCATCTTCATAGCAGTTTTGAAACAAAAAATGCATCCGTATGTTCTCTGCTATATTAGCCTTTATACTAGATGAAGGCGAAAGTATTGCGTATATAAATTGGAGTAATCTCTGAAATGGGAAACAATCTAATGAAGCAAGAATATAAAATTATAAAGGCAAAAATGAGTGCTCATCTTTCCTATTATTTTTAAATTTGACTTTATGTTTTTCAAAAGCGTTTATGACAATGTTTTTTAAGAGTGTCGCGTAAATCTTTTGTAGATGGTATAAAGTTCATTGTATGCCTATGATCTTTATTTAACAAAGGCGCAAGTTGGTAGATTTTATTCTCTTTATCAGTTTTCAAGATTCTAAAAATTTTTGTTACTTGAGATGGAAGAGGTATTTTTTTAGTTTTTTTGCCGTAGCAGAAAAAGAAAACCTCCTAACACACCAGCAGCTAAAATAAACCACGTGATTGCATAAACGAGATGATTATTTCGAAAATGGATAATCGTAAGACCAACGACGGGAAGTTTTGCTTGTGGAGATGTTTTTCTGGCATCAATGAAATAAGGGGCAACAGTGGACAAACCAAGTTTTTGTGCCATAGCGGGGAGATCGCGCGTATACCATAAATTTTTGTCAGGATTATTTTTACGCGGGAAAAATCCATTTTTTTCACTCATGCGTAATAAACCTATAATCGTTGTTTGTTCTGTGTCTGTGGTAGAATTTTGCTGAGATAAGGCATTTGTATGTGATTGCTCTGTGTTTTGAAAATTGTTACGTTCATCCATGGGGATAAAGCCACGGTTGATAAAGATCAGTGTATTATCAGCAGTTTGTAAAGGAGTCAAAACCCAATAGCCTGTAGTATTTTGAGCGGCAGCAGTGACTAAAATATTTTTATCTGTTAAAAATTTTCCTGTGATAATAACAGGTTGATATTCATATTTTTCAAAAGTAACATCTGACCATTGATTTTTTGGAGGGGCTTTTATGGGGGGTAAATGAATGCGCTGATTAGCACTGGTGATAAGATTTGTTTTCCAGTTTAACCGTTGTACTTGCCATATACCTAATGCACTGAAGAGAAGAAAAAAACAAATACATAAAGTTCCAAATAAAAAAGAAGAAAAACGGCAAGAATTTCCCTGAAGCTTTGTCATGGGGGACTCTTGTTTACTCATGATTTATGCTTCCTTTCGGGACAATAGGCTTTTATTCTAACATGGTATGTATTTAAAAAAACATTTTGTACGCTTTTTGGCAGAATTTGCACGCCTTAATTGAGAAAAAAGATGAAGAATGAGCCCGTAAGAGATGAAAAAGGTTTTATAAAAGACTTGACCTTTTGTTGTCGACCCCCTATTAGAAAGAAACTTCCCAATGATGCCCGTTCAAGGTTGCATTGTGCGTGTTTTGCGTTCATTGTGTCTTTTGGGTATGGGAATTTGAAAGTTTCTTAGAGTTTAAGGGTGAAGTTTATGTCTCGTGCATGTGAATTGACAGGGAAGACAGTTCTGTATGGTAATAATGTTAGCCATGCAAATAATAAGACTCGGCGTCGTTTTTTACCAAATCTTTGCAATGTGACATTGATTTCAGAGGTGTTACAGCAAAGTTATCGCTTGCGTATTTCAGCAAGTGCATTGCGTTCTGTTGAGCATCGTGGTGGCCTTGATGGTTTTTTAGTCAAAGCAGATGATAAAGAGTTGTCGCAACGTGCGCGTTTGCTAAAACGCCAAATCATTAAGAAAAAAGCTGAGCAAGAAGGTGAGCAAAAGGCTGAACAGGCAGCGTAATTGTTAGCGCCATTCTTTTTGGTTTATTAACGCTTTGATTTCGGTTTTCTGTTCTAGAAGTTAAGTTTTTTGCAGGTTGATCGTTTCATTTTATTTGGTTCCATATCCCAGGTTAAAAAAAATGTCTTCAAGCGGTCCTTTATTAGAACAGCAAAAGAAAAGGTATGTTGTTTTTTCTATTTTTGCAATGTGCCTTGCTGTTACGGCTTCTAATATTTTGGTTCAATATCCTGTCTATTGGTTTGATTTAAATGAGCTGTTGACTTATGGGGCTTTTACCTATCCATTTGCTTTTCTAATCAATGATTTAACCAATCGTTTTTATGGTCCATCTGCGGCGCGGCGTGTGGTCTATGCTGGTTTTTTTGCGGGGGTCTTTGTTTCTTGGATATTGGCGACACCACGGCTTGCACTTGCTTCTAGTTTTGCATTTTTATTTGGACAACTCCTTGATATTGTTGTTTTTACTCCTTTACGACGTAAAACATGGTGGAAAGCACCTTTAGCAGCAGCGTTGGTTGGTTCGGCTTTGGATACAGTGCTGTTTTTTGCTCTTGCTTTTTCTAGCTCTTTTGCTGTTCTTGATAAGATAACAGGGTACGCTGATAGTTCACTGGTGGAGAGTACTGTTTTGGGAGGAGTAGGCATGCCAGTTTGGCTCTCGCTTGCTTTTGGTGATTTTTCGGTAAAAATTATTATGAGTCTGTTGATGTTGATTCCTTATGGGACAATTCTTAACATCGTAAAGCTTCCTCTTTATCAATGTCATTCAAAAGATGATTCCTCTTTTGTTTGTCACAAATAAGGATTTTTGTCTTTTTGTTTTCCTGAAGCCAAGAAAATTGTACGCTATGCTTGGTGTGACACGTTAGTTATAATGGATACTTTATCATTTACCAACTTAAGTAAGAACTCCAACACAAAACGCTTTTTTATTTCAAAATTCTCTTGTGAGGAAAAGATAAAGTCATTTGTTTGAGAAGGGGCTAAATATGCTTTTACAAATGATTCAATGTGACAGAAATTGCAACTGATGTTTATTAATAGATTGATTTAAAATGATAACTTATATTTTTCATTTGAGTGAAAGAGCCCAATATCATAAAATTTTACGCGTTTTAAATACTCTTATGTTGAGTTAATAAAAATCATTTGCTTGCCTATGTTATAAGAGGAATTGGCGTGCGGACAACGTCATTTGAGAAAGAAATACTTCTTATGAAGAGCTTTAATGCAATAAAAGTGCAATATTAGGCGCTGAAAGTATATTGATTTATCTTAAAAACATTGGAAACTTGAAAGTAGGATTCTGCTTTTGGCTTGTAGCTTGTAAAGTAAAGGATGATTCTGGATTTTGCATTATGCCATATATGGGCGCTGTCGTGAAATAAGCTTGGAAGCAAGGAAGAATGTAGGAGTGCGGATAAGATATATAATGGTGTGTTCTTTTTCGTGAATGAAGTAATATTTTTTTTCGTGTTTTTCTTATATTTTATGTGAGTAAAGATTTTTTCTTTTATCCATGAGATGGGAGCTTATGTTGTTAGATCACCCGTGGTGAGTACTGTTTTGGGAAGGTTAGGGGACAGGTTGGCTTTCTCTTGCTTTAGCGATTTTTGCCGAAAAATTGCTATGAATCCATTTATGCCGATTCTTTTATAAAGAAATTCTTAGTGTTTAAAATATCCTCTTTTTTTGCGTATAATAAATACAACTTTTATCTTTTTGTATTACTGAAGGTGGAAGTTTAGGCATTATATTTTCTGTGAGAGCAGCATTTTAGAGCTATGTCTAGTGGAGATATTTTTCTATATACGTGTATTTCAATATAATGAAATAACACAAGATCGAGACAAAAATGAGTGATTATTCAGTCTTTGAATTTGAATGGTACTCTGGGATATGGTCGTAAATGGAAAGTTCTAAGCAAAACTTTATCAGTCGCAATATAACCAGAAAGTAAAAACAAACTCATTACAATTTTTGAAGATGGTTGGAGCATTTCTTTTAGAGCTCATAATGCATCCAGTAAAGTAGAAGCTTCTTTAAAATTCGATATTCAATTTGTGGGATTATCTTCTCAGGTTGTTAGCCATCAAATTCCGATGGTTTAATGATAGAAATAATTTTTTAAATGTAATCGTTGCTGATTCAAAGCAGGTTTATTTCTTATGAATATGAGTTCTTTTATCACTAAAAAGTACTTCTAATTGTTTTGTTATAGCGTCGGCAAGTTCTTCAGCATTCATAATTGTTACAGCACGTTGATAATAACGTGTGACGTCATGACCAATTCCAATGGCAATGAGTTCGATGGGGGAATGGGTTTGGATTTCTTGAATCACTGCACGTAAATGTTTTTCTAAATAATTGCTGGAGTTGACCGATAGTGTCGAATCGTCAACAGGAGCACCATCAGAAATGACCATAAGAATGCGACGTTGTTCACGCCGTAATAAAAGGCGTTGATGCGCCCAAATCAAAGCTTCTCCATCAATATTTTCTTTTAATAATCCTTCTTGCATCATCAAACCTAAATTGCGTCGTGCGCGACGCCATGGGGTATCAGCACTTTTATAGATGATATGGCATAAATCATTAAGACGTCCAGGATTATGAGGTTTGTTTTGGGTAAGCCATTTTTCACGTGACTTTCCTCCTTTCCAAGTTTTGGTGGTAAAACCTAAAATTTCAACTTTGACACCACAACGTTCAAGAGTTTGTGCCAAAATATCGGCACAACTTGCAGCAACGCTAATGGGGCGTCCGCGCATTGAACCAGAATTATCAATGAGAAGTGAAACAACCGTGTCTCGAAATTGGGTATTACTTTCCATTTTAAAAGAAAGAGGTTGCATGGGGTCAATAATTAGACGTGGAAGCCGTGTTGTATCAAGATATCCTTCTTCAAGGTCAAAGTTCCAGTTGCGATTTTGTTGCGCCATCAAGCGGCGCTGGAGACGGTTTGCTAAACGTCCAACGATGTTTTGGAGATGATTGATTTGCTTATCAAGATAACGGCGTAAGTGATCTAACTCGTTTTCAGAACAAAAATCTGTTGCTTCCAAAATTTCATCAAATTGACGGGTGAAGATTTTATAATTGCCAAGTCTTTCCATTTGTTCCGAATCAGAAAAAAGGTGTTTGGGTTTGCTCGGCTTTTCTTGCCAAGGTCCATTTTTTTGCTCGCCGTCAGCTTGATCATTGTTGTTTGATTGTGTCGCTTGTGTTTTTCCTTCGTCTTGCACATCACTTTCTTGTTCAGTGCTGGTTTGTTCTTCACTTTGAGCGTGTTTTTTGTTTTTACTCTCTTCTTCTCTTTGGTCTTGAGGTTCACACGCATTTTTTAATTTTTTATTGTTTTCACTGTTAGAAGCTTCAGCTTGTTGCACTGTCATTTTGAGTGTAACAAGCATTTGGCGAACAATCTGTGCAAAAGCTTGTTGGTTGTAAATATGATGTGGGAGTTCATTGAGTTGTGATGCTGCTTTTTGTTCGAGTTCTTTACGCCACAATTCTAAGACAGAACCCGCTTCTCTTGGAGCTGCGCGCTTTGTTATTTTTTCACGCAATAAAAGTGCAATCGCTTCTTGGATGGGGGCTTCACTTTGGTTGCTAATTTTATGATAATGGGCTCTTTTGTATTTATCGGCGAGCATGACATCAAGATTTTTTGCAAGTCCCTCCATGGCTAAAGTACCAATTGCTTCAACACGTGTTTGTTCGAGGGCATCAAAGACAGCACGTGCTTCTGATTCTAGTGGAGAAAATTGCATGTGAATGCGGTTGTCATGCCATGCTTTGCGCAGAGCCATGGAATCACCTAGTCCGCGGGTAATAGTGATGTCTTTATTCGTTGCGTATTGAGGTAATTCTGGTAAACGCGCGCAACTTTCGCTTAAAGATGGTCGGTTATGACTAAAGGAAACTTCAAGGTTGTTTGTGCCTGCAATCGCACGCATACAGGTGGAAAGTGCTTTTTTAAAAGCTTCAGCATTAAGAGTGTTGTTGGAAGAATCTTTTGCCGGATTTTTGTTGTCGCCAATATCGGTAGCCATGAGTGACAGATTCCTTAAGGCAAAACACCATGAATGAGTGATTCGGGAAGCTCTTGTCCAAAGGCGCGTTGATAAAATTCTGCAACAGTGGCACGTTCGAGTTCATCACATTTATTGAGAAAGGTTAATCGGAAGGCAAAGCCGACATCTTGAAAAATTGTTGTATTTTCTGCCCAAGTAATGACGGTACGTGGACTCATGACAGTTGAAAGATCTCCATTGATAAAAGATTGGCGTACCATATCAGCAACATGAACCATTTGTGAAATTGTCTTTTTTCCCTCAGCCGTTTGAAAAGATTTGACCTTTGAACAAATGATATTAACCTCTTTATCATGGGGTAAATAATTGAGTATCGTAACAATAGACCAGCGGTCCATTTGAGCTTGATTGATCTGTTGGGTACCATGATAGAGACCGGTTGTATCACCAAGACCAATGGTATTTGCTGTTGCAAAAAGACGAAACGCTGGATGTGGAGAGATGACACGGCTTTGATCAAGTAAGCTTAGTTTTCCAGAAGTTTCAAGAACGCGTTGAATGACAAACATAACATCGGGACGCCCCGCATCATATTCGTCGAAAACAAGAGCAATATTATTTTGATAAGCCCATGGCAAAATGCCCTCTTTAAATTCAGTGATTTGTAAGCCATCTTTTAAAACGATAGCATCTTTTCCTACAAGATCGATACGACTTACATGACTATCGAGATTAATGCGAAGACAAGGCCAGTTAAGACGTGCAGCAACTTGTTCAATATGCGTTGATTTCCCTGTACCGTGATAGCCAGAAACCATTACACGGCGGTTAAAGGTAAAACCTGCGAGAATCGCTAAAGTTGTTTGCTGATCAAAAAGATAATCAGGATCGATATCAGGAACATGGGGACTTTTTGTGCTAAAAGCAGGGACTTTCAGATCTGTTTCAATATGAAATAGATCGCGAGCACAAAGTGTAATATCGGGCAAATTTTCAACGGTAAGATTTGTCATTATGTTTCTGGAAGGGAGAGGACGCTATTTATTCATTAGAAACGATACAAGAGTTAAAGTATTTATGCAATGCTCTATAATGAGAGCCTTAGATATTGAAGAAAGATTTTTTTACGTATTCTATAATGTTTTGCAAAAAAAGTAACATTTTGCGCAAATAATGATGGTCTAAATGAAAATAGACTCATATAAGCGCATGTTTTCAGCACAAACCAGACTTTTTTAGCAAATTGTAAGCATGTAAAACATCACGAAAGCGCTCTTCTGAAGCACGATTACCACCATTGGAATCAGGATGGTGCTTTTTTACCAACTCTTTATATTTCATTTTGATGTCTTCTGCTGAAGCGTTTGCCTGTAGTCCCAGTGTATCAAAAGCTTTTGCTTCTAAGGGCTTTAATTTTCGTGAGAACTTATTGCTTGAATGCTGCCCAGTAAAAAGCGTGAAGGGATCGCGCATGCGATTTTGATAGGCAGCTGTGCCAGAGCGAATCTTTGCATAATTCGCGGCTGTTTTTTTCGATGTACCATTGCTCAGATCTGTAGGCCATGTCGGACGATGTCCTGTGAGAGCATCCTTTTGAAATTTTGCGATATCTTTATTGCTAAGACCAGAGAAGTAATTAAAATTTTTATTATAGGCGCGTACGTGTTCAATACAAAAATATAAATATTGTCCTTCGTGATTTCGACCTGCTGGTGCTTTATGGGACCCTGTTTTTTCACAACCTTCCCACTGACACTGTTGTGCTTCTGGCTCAGCTTTTTGTTTTTTATTTGAGCTTATGCGAATTGAATCGAATAATTTAGATGTTATTGTCATATTATTGGTTTATGCAAAATTGATTAATTTTACAAGAATTGACTTTTGAAAAATTTGTTTTCACACTTAATTCTATTATGAAAAAGGTGTATTTTTGCACGTTCATTTTGTTTGAGGAATGAAAAATGTTTATAGAAACAATAATTCAGAGAAAGCTTCAGGATGCTTTTCATCCGCAAAAGCTTGAAGTGATTAACGAAAGTCATCTTCATGAGGGGCATCCTCATAATGAACATGCTTTTGATGGTAAAGGAGAAACACATTTTCGAGTGAAAATTTTATCTTCTTCTTTTTCTAATATGACACGCGTAGAAATACATCGAGCGATTTATAAAGTTTTACAAGAAGAGTTAGCTACTTGTGTTCATGCTTTGGCACTTGAGGTTGAAACAGTCTAATTTTTTGATGAGACGTTTTTAGGAACGGGGATGGGCCTTTTGATAGATTTTTAACAAATGGTCTGTATCGACGTGGGTATAGATTTGTGTGGTGGAAAGACTAGCGTGCCCAAGAAGTTCTTGAATCGTGCGCAAATCTCCCCCCCGTGATAAAAGATGGGTGGCAAAAGAATGGCGCAGTGTATGAGGCGTTGCAGTTTCTGGTAAACCAAGGCTTGTTCGTAAGTTGCGTACAGTTTTCTGAATAATGGCGGGCTGTAGGGGACCGCCTCGCGCCCCGCGAAATATGGGTTGGTTATCCACTAAAGGATATGGGCAACATTTGAGATAATTTTGTACAGCTTCGTAAACAATTTTGATGAGAGGAACAAGGCGTGTTTTGCCGCCTTTTCCTGTTATAAATAAACTTGTTTTTTTAGGATCAGAAAATTGTTCTGGTGTGAGGCTTAAGGCTTCTGATATTCGCATTCCACAGCCATAAAGAAGCATGAGGACAGCAGCATTACGAGCGCTAATCCAAGGTTCATTTTCCAGTTGATTTTCTTGTTTGACTATGTGAAGTGCTGATTTTATCGCTAAAGGTTTTGGGAGCAATTTGGGGTGTTTAGGGCTTCGGATAAGTTGAGCCGCGGGAACATTGACGATTCCTTCACGTGATAAGTATTTGAAAAAAGAACGGATGCCTGCTACTCCGCGGCTTAAAGAGCGCGCACTTACATTGTTTGTACGCCGATAAGCAAGATAAGCACGCAAGTCACTGATGCGTAAATGAGCAAGATCTGTAAGGGTTGGTGTATGGCTTAAGTGTTGACAGAGAAAAGACAAAAATTGCCGCGTATCACGTTCATAGGCTTGCACTGTTTGTGCTGACATACGACGTGTTTGGGTAAGACACTCTAACCAATTTTTCCTTGCGTTTAAAATTGCATGGTCTGCTGGAATGAGAGGAATATTTTCATCTTTTCTCTTGTCGTTTTTGATGGGCATTATCTAGTTGAGAGTTTCTTTCTTTTTAGATTTTTCATCGTTAGAATGACCATTCTTGTTTTGGGGTTGCTCTTCACGATTGATAAGTTGCTTTTCACCTTTGAGAGAGAGTATTTTCACAAGATTGTGTGTTGACATCAAATGCGCAAAAATTAATCCTAAAAAGCCATTTTTATGAAGTTTGGCAAGTTGGCTTGCTGATAATTTATTCAATTTTTCTTCATCAACAACCCAAAAATGTTCCAATTGCGCTGAGAGACCTTTATCGTTTTTCACATTGATGGATTTTTGGCTTAGAAGATCCATTTCTACAAGAGCATCAATAAACTCAGAGGTTTTCTCCATAGCGATTTTAAAACTTTCAAGAAAGCGAATACGTTCTTCCATAAAAGGAGAAATAGAGCCATCGGAATTAAAAAGTTCTGTTCCTGCAACTTCATTAAACATACCGGACTGTTGATCAAAGCAGACAGAAAGTTCTTTTTCATTGCTAATTTGTGCCAAAACAAAAGGATAGCGACGGACAAAAGCTGGAACATAAGTATTGTTTTTCCAACTTTTATCAGAAGCGATATAGTCATTTTCGTCATTAGAAAGACCGACAAGAGCTGCGGATGTGTAGTGCCGTTTTTTTTGTTCATCTTCGGCGCACATAAATAAAATAGGATAGTCTAGCGCTGCTTGAAAATATTCAGTACTTGCTAAAGGAACCCAATGAGTATCCTTGGCAAAAGACATATCAGTTGGAGGAGCAAATTTTAGATTTTTATGGGAAATTTTGTTGATTGGTGTGATATCTTTGTAAAATAGCATAATATTTGCCATAAGACTTTCTCCTTTATTAATTTGTTTTTTGTTACCAAGAAAGGTCTTTTAGAAGATTGTCTCATATGGCAACAAGATTGAATAGAAAACTATAAGATTGAAGGGTTCATTTTTGAGAGATAATATTTTTGCATGAAGTATAATAAAGAAAAGCTTAAAAATAAAGTCTATCTTGCCATTATTGGTATGCCTCATGGTATAAAAGGAGATGTTTTTGTTAAAATTCTAAGTGCTGAGCCACAGCGTTTCAAGTTTTACAGCACTCTTTATGATGATATGGGGCGTTCTTATGAAATTGTAACTCTTCGCATACAAAAAAATAAGGCGATTGTACGTTTTAAAGGGGTAGAAAATCGTAATGCGGCTGAGTCTTTAAAAGGGATTCGCCTTTATGTGACGCGTGATCAATTAATTGATGATTTGATGGAGGATGAGTTTTATCAAGTCGATTTAATAGGCTTGTGTGTCCAAGATTGTGGGGGGAAAATCTTAGGTGAAGTGTGTGGTTTTTTTAATTTCGGGGCTGGTGATTTGCTTGAAATACGTTTGAATACAGGTAAAAGAGTTCTTATTCCCTTTAGTAAGGCGGCGGTACCAGAAATTTGTATGGATTCTGGTTTTCTTGTTGTTGATCCCATGGCCGCTGGTTTAATTGATGGGGGAGACAATGATAAAAAGGAAATAGCTTGAATCTAAAAATAAAGATGAAGGTAAAAAATAACAGATGAATTTCGTCAATAAAAAGTGGAATGTGTGAAAATATTAAAAATGCTCTTTTGAGCAGATATTGTAAGCACTTTATCTCGAAATAGTCCTGAATTTTTAGAGTCTTTTTTAGTGCAAGTATTTAGAAGGATCGTATTGAATATGGCGCAGATCAAGAAGACTCAGATTAACGCTATAGCGTTAAAAGTCTTGTTTGTGCTATTTTTGCTATTAAGAGTCTGTTTAAGAAAATAAGGATAAGAAATAAAATGAAATTTCAGGCGCGCGTTTTAACCCTTTATCCTGAAATGTTTCCTGGTTTTTTAGGGTATTCTTTAGCAGGGCAAGCTTTAGAGCGTGGAATTTGGTCACTGGAGACGGTACAGATTAGGGATTTTGCTTTAGACAAACACCATAGCGTTGATGATAAACCTGCTGGTGGGGGAGCTGGTATGGTAATGCGGGCGGATGTATTGGCGGCTGCTCTTGACTGCTGTCCACAGGATTCGCCAAGATTGTTGATGAGTCCACGTGGGCGTCCTTTTGACCAAGCTTACGCGCATAGCTTGGCTCGTGATACGGGTGTAACGTTAGTTTGTGGACGTTTTGAAGGGGTTGATGAGCGAGTCATAGAGGCACGAGAACTAGAAGAAGTCTCTATTGGTGATTATATTCTTTCAGGGGGTGAAACAGCTGCATTGGTTATCTTAGATGCTATTATACGTCTTCTGCCTGGAGTGATGGGGAATGCAGCTTCTGCAAGGTGTGAAAGTTTTGAAAATGACTTGCTGGAACATCCGCAATATACCCGCCCTTCTCTTTTCGAAGGGCGGGGTATTCCGCCTGTATTGCTCTCAGGTCATCACAAAGCGATCGCAGATTGGCGTCAAAGCCAAGCCGAATTGTTAACACGTCAACGTCGCCCTGATCTTTATGCGCGTTATAATAAAAATCATCAGAAAACTTGATTCATATGATAAGGTGGTGTATTGCATGGCTCTCTTTTTAGAGAGTTTTTTATAAAAGGTTTTCTGTAGTTCCAAAATTAAAATGAAGGAATGGTGTATTCGCTCCTGTGTAAGACATAGCCTAAAGAGCTCCTTATTCTTAATAAAGGCTTTTTTGGTAAGAGTTGAGCGCTCTGACTGTTCGATAAAGAACATGAAGGATAAAAGAAATGAATATTATCGCACAGCTTGAAGCTGAACAATGTGCAAAAATTGAAGAAAAGCGCCAATTTCCAGCATTTCAGCCAGGAGATACAGTCCGTGTTATGGTGCGTGTGACAGAAGGTACACGGACGCGTGTTCAGGCTTATGAAGGTGTCTGTATTGCGCGTTCAGGCGGTGGGTTGAATGAGACCTTTACAGTACGCAAGATTTCTTATGGTGAAGGGGTGGAGAGGGTATTTCCTGTTTATTCTCCTTTGATTGAAGGTGTTGAGCTGGTGCGCCGTGGTAAAGTGCGCCGTGCAAAACTCTATTATCTACGTGGCTTGAGAGGTAAAGCTGCACGTATAGCTGAAAAGAGAGATTATCGGAAAAAAGCTGAAAAGGTTGTTGAGAAAGTAGAAGCAGCATCTGTCAGCACAGATGTTGAAAAGCAAGTTTCTGAGTAAAGATTATATCGGCTAAACTTTATGCAAAAGCGGCTTTTATGCCGCTTATTTGTGTCTTTCTTGATTCGTTTTGCCTTTTAAAAGGCTTGGAGTGGACATAAAAATGTTCAATCTATCAATTTTTCCTCTTTTTATTCTTAATTATGGGTGCAGTTTAAGAGACTATTGCGTATATCGTGAATACTCAAAAGGATAAGTTTAATCTGAAAAAATGTCTGTTTATATTTGGAAAAGATTTTAGACCTTTGACGTGAAGATAAAAGTGTATTAGATTAAGGCGAGTTTTGCGGATCATATCCAGGGAGTAATCGGTTTTTTTATGCGTGACCTTTAATCCGTTATTTGAGACAACCGACCTGTAATATCGGTATCTTGAGATGCCAAACAAGTAAAAACGAGAGAGTATGTTTAGTCGTTTTGCGCGAACTTTCTCGTTCATTGCGGTTGCAAAAACTAGGTCAGGATATTTTATGATAAACCAGGTCAGGATATTTTATGATAGAGACAACTAGGATAAAAGAGCGCCCTCGTTCCCCTCATATAAGTATTTATCGTTGGACAATTACTATGGCCATGTCCATTGCACACCGCATTACGGGTATGGCACTTTATGTTGGAACGGTTTTTCTTGCTGTTTGGTTAATTGCTATTGCGTGTGGCGAGGAGACATTTAGAACAGTTTACGAAATTTATAGTTCTTGGTTTGGATTGTGTATTTTGTTTCTTTATACTTTGGCAGGGGTTCATCACATGGTTGGTGGTGTTCGCCACATTGTTTGGGATCTGAAGCCTTGCCTTTTGGCAAAAGAAAAGGCAACAGTCACTGCTTGGGCGACAGTGTTTATTTCTCTTATTGTTACTTTTGCGATTTGGATTATTGGATATACCGTTGTTTAGCTGGGGGTGAAAAGAGACATGAAAAAAGATTTTCGAACGGAACTTGGAAAAGTACGGGGGCGTGGCAGTGCTCATGAAGGAACAGAGCATTTTTGGCTAGAACGTTTGACGGGGTTTATCAATCTACCACTTTTGATATTTTTTATTGTTCTTATTCTTTCGCTTGTGGGAAAGGATTATAGTATTGTGCGTGCAAGACTTGCACATCCTATTGTTGCTGTTTTGATGGGATTGATGACTTTTTCGGTCCTTTATCATATGAAACTTGGTATGCAGGTAGTGATTGAAGATTATATTCCACGTGAAGGTTTTCGGATATTCTTTTTGACGTTAAATATTTTATTTTGTTTTCTCATAGGTGGTATCATTATTTTTTCTCTTTTGAAAATTGCATTAGGGGGTTAAACAAGTATGGCGGGTACAGGATCATCTCTGGGTGCTAAAGCAGGTAACGCCCCTTATCGCACTGTGGATCATAAATTTGATGTTGTTGTTGTTGGGGCAGGTGGTGCAGGATTACGTGCGACACTGGGTATGGCAGAACAAGGATTAAAGACAGCTTGTATTACGAAGGTTTTTCCAACGCGCTCACATACGGTTGCAGCACAAGGGGGAATTGCTGCATCGCTTTCAAATATGGGACCTGACAATTGGCAGTGGCATTTATATGATACCGTGAAAGGTTCTGATTGGTTGGGCGATACCGATGCAATGGAATATTTGGTGCGTAATGCTCCTGCTGCTGTGTATGAATTAGAACATTATGGCGTTCCTTTTTCGCGAACGCAAGAAGGCAAAATTTATCAGCGTCCTTTTGGTGGACATACGACACAATTTGGTGAAGGTCCGCCTGTTCAGCGTACTTGCGCAGCAGCTGACCGTACAGGCCATGCCATTTTGCATACGCTTTATGGACAAAGCTTAAAGCATAATGCGCAATTTTTTATTGAATATTTTGCACTCGATCTCATCATGACGGATGGGGTTTGTACGGGGGTTGTGGCATGGAATCTCGATGATGGTACAATACATCGTTTTTCTGCCAAAATAGTTGTTCTTGCAACCGGTGGTTATGGACGCGCTTATTTTTCTGCGACATCGGCGCATACCTGTACGGGTGATGGTGGTGGAATGATCGCACGTGCTGGATTGCCACTTCAGGATATGGAGTTTGTGCAATTCCATCCGACAGGGATTTACGGTTCTGGCTGCTTAATTACAGAAGGAGCTCGTGGTGAAGGAGGCTATTTAATCAATTCTGAAGGTGAACGCTTTATGGAGCGTTATGCACCTTCCTTTAAGGATTTGGCTTCACGTGACTTGGTTTCGCGTTGTATCACACTTGAAATTCGTGAAGGGCGTGGCGTTGGACCTAAGAAGGATCATATTCATTTGGTTCTCAATCATATTGATCCTGCAATCTTGCATGAGCGTTTACCAGGGATTTCAGAATCAGCACGGATATTTGCAGGGGTGGATGTAACAAAAGAGCCTATCCCCATCTTGCCAACGGTTCATTATAATATGGGTGGGATTCCTACCAATTACTACGGGGAAGTTCTCAATCCAACGGCTGATTCGCCTGATCGTATTCAACCAGGGCTGATGGCGGTAGGAGAAGCAGGATGTGCTTCTGTTCATGGAGCTAACCGCTTGGGGTCAAATTCATTAATTGATCTTGTGGTGTTTGGTCGTGCTGCTGCCATTCGCGCGGGTGAAGTTATTGATCGGAATGCAGAAATTCCACCCATCAATGAAGAAGCTGTTGACGAAATTATAGCGCGTTTTGATCGTTTACGTTTTGCACAAGGGGCAATACCAACAGCTGTATTGCGTGAAAAAATGCAACGCACGATGCAAGAAGACGCAGCAGTCTTCCGTACAGAAGATTCTTTGAAACAGGGATGTCAACGGATGAATAAAATCTGGGGGGAATTGTCGGATCTCAAAGTCACAGATCGTTCTCTGATATGGAATTCTGATTTGGTTGAAACATTAGAGCTTGAAAATCTTATGGCGAATGCAATCATGACTGTTCATTCTGCCGAAGCACGTTCAGAAAGCCGTGGCGCTCACGCTCGTGAAGATTATCCAGAGCGTGATGATAAAAACTGGCGTAAACATACGATTTCACATTTGTCAAAAGAGGGTAAGGTGACATTATCATATCGACCTGTCCATGTGGACCCGTTAACATCTGAAGCTGATGGTGGGATCGATTTAAAGCGCATTGCACCTAAAAAACGGGTTTATTAAGGGGAGAATGAAATATGGTACAAATTAAGCTTCCCAAAAATTCTCAAGTAAAACCGGGAAAGGTTTGGCCTAAACCTGAAGGTGCTACAAAGCTGACGGAATTTCACGTGTATCGTTGGTCGCCTGATGATGAGGAAAATCCTCATTTAGATACTTATTATGTGGATCGTTCTGCTTGTGGTCCTATGATTCTTGATGGGCTTTTGTTTATTAAAAACCATATTGATCCAACTTTGACACTTCGTCGATCATGCCGTGAAGGCATCTGTGGTTCATGTGCGATGAATATTGATGGAACCAATACATTAGCTTGTACCAAAGGGATGGATGATGTAAAACATCCCATTAAGGTCTATCCGTTGCCTTCCATGCCGGTTGTTAAAGATTTGGTTCCTGATTTAAAGCGTTTTTATGCACAACACCGAGTCATTGAGCCTTGGTTGCAAACAGTTTCTCCTGAACCTGCAAAAGAATGGTTACAAAGTCACTCCGATCGCCAAAAAATCGATGGCCTTTATGAATGTATTTTGTGTGCGTGTTGTCAGACTTCATGTCCAAGTTATTGGTGGAACGGTGATCGTTATTTGGGGCCCGCTGTTTTGCTTCAAGCTTATCGCTGGATTGCGGATTCACGTGATGAGATGTGTGGTGAACGTCTTGATAATTTAGAAGATCCTTTCCGCCTTTATCGTTGCCATACGATTATGAATTGTGCGCAAACTTGTCCAAAGGGATTAAATCCAGCGAAAGCAATTGCTGAAATTAAAAAACTCATGGTTGAACGCCGCCTCTGAAAATTTACTGATTGATCAAAATAAAGCGCAAGGTGGAAAATTGTATCTCCTTTTAGCAATTAAATCTCTAAAAGAAGATTGGCTGCTTATGGGAGCGCAGTAGCTATAATCATTCTAAAAGTGAAGTAATCCCTAAAAAATTAAGCAATCCTTGTAGAAGCAATCCTTGCAATGGCTGAGCAGAAAACTCATAGTTGAATATTATCTTTGAAATTTGACCGATTAACGAACAGTAAAAAGAAAAATAGAAAATTGTGCGTGTTTTTGTGCCTCTTTGAGGCTTAATCTCTAAAAATTTATTGGCTTCTATGAGGCGGTTAGCATAGTTATTATTGCCTTTAAAAGGCATTAGTCTTTCGAGTAAACTATACTTTAAATAGCGTTCTATGTAAAAACAATAAAATCAATATGCCATGTGTTTTTATTTTTATTAAATTCGCATCATAATTTATAATTTGATGCAGATTCAAGTAATCATTTTTTATAAAAAATGATTACTCTGTATAAATATAGCACAAAAAATAAATGCTGATACAAATATTATAACGCATGTAAATTATCTAAATGAAATACAAAGGAGTGATCATTATGACAATTCGTCATTTTACGACACATTTATTGTAATATCGAAAACATTGCTAATATTCAAGGATTAGGAATTTTTGATAATATCATTATATATTTAAAGGTCATATTTTTTATTTTAAAGATTGGATTGTTAATCGCATTAAAAAACAAAATTTATAGTTCTCAAAAAATGGAGAACGTAAAATCCCTCTCTATTGTAGAGATAGATTATATAGTTAAGGGGGTAGTAATTTAAAAATATTGTAACGTCATAGATTTAAATTCACTAAAGAGCAAATAAGACGTTTTTAAAAAATATCAAATTTATAGTTTTTTCTAAAAATTTAGAAAAGGCTAGTGAGAATTCTAAGAACACGTGTTGCGAATGTGGTACAAGGGATGTTTATAGGTTCGTTTGAGTTGAATGAATTCAATCATCAAAGAAAACATGTTGTATTTTTATGAGTTTCGTGGGTTTTTATTTTATATGTTTTTATCTATAAAAAATAGATATTTCTAGATTTAGGTCTTATTTATTATGTTAGGGGATTTCATTTTTTCTTGTATATATGCTGAAGAAAGTTATTTAAGCAGTAAAAGTGTTTTTTATTTTATTTTTTAGCATAAAAGATATTTCTTAACATGAAAGAGAGGTGTCCAAGTATTAACGGTATAATCAGCCATTGTTTTGGTATTTATTCTGTTGTGCTGTAAAACACTATCTTATTTAGGATGTGGTAATTAGAGTGGTTAGAAGGTGAAATCTGCTAGGTGAGGGGGCGGATTGTTTGCAGATCAGTGGCGTGTTAAGAGGCTTCGTCCTTTGAGGTGTGATAGGTGGAGTCTGTTAGCCAATTACGTAAACTAGAGCGAAATCTACGTGGACAGGTTTTTAGTCTAATCTCTCTTAATATATTGTGATAGGAAATTCACATTAATAAGGACTACGACCGGTTACAGAAAACAGAAATCATTGCGAAAAAACAAGCGTGCTTATTTTAAAATTTTTAATATTTGTGATCATAATGGCATGTGAAATCTCCTGTAGTATCACGCAGACCGTTCGTATTCTCGAGCCAAGAATTGTTCATATATCCTCTTCAATCTGATCTTCACGAATTGATGCAAGAGATGGGTACGAACACCTGTAAGAATAAGCAGATGCAAAGCCAGTTGTATCATTATTGTTGCTTTGCAGAGTGTTTGATAAAAATCTGGAACATTTCTCCAATTCATTGCCGGTTTATTAATGACTTTATGGCGTTGTTTTTCTAAAAGAGCTTTTGCTGTTGCAGCTTTTACTTATCAAATGGGAGTTAAGAGTATTATGTATCTCTGTTGACGTAATCTTTGAAAGTTGCTATACAGCCGCCTAATTTGAGGAGAATATGAAGCTGTAAAGGTGCAAACCAGTTTCCATTTTTAGCATCATTTTTTAATTCTGCTTTACGACTTTCAAAAGCATCTAGAGTAATGTCTTTTAAATAATAGAGATTACGCATTGCTTCACGCTTTTGTTTCTCTCGTTCTTTAATAAGATCAAAACCCTTATGTAAAACAGAACGCCCCGAACCAAATACACTTTGCTTGTCAATTTGCACGCTTGTTTTTAAGAAACCTTTCTTTAAGGTGCCTAAGCTTATTTCACTACAGAGTTCGTGGATGGTATAATGGTAAAGCCCCGATGAATAATATAAAATTTATAGAGCATCTCCATTTTTACACTTCATAAAAGAACAAGTTGGGCGCCATTAGACACTTTGCAAACTCCCAATGTTGTGACAATTTTTGGCATTTTGGATGGTTTATAAAAGGCATTTTTAGTGCTTTTTTGTACAGTTTCATTCTATACGGCTTTATTTACTTATAATGTGCAAGAGACATGGTTTTGGTTAATAAACAGCTTTGAAATGAGAGAATCCTACGGTACTAAGATCTTTTATCCAACACGCAAAATAATGAACACTCTTTATAAGACAATGTGATGCATCTTAAGAAGAGTGATTGTAGATCTGTTCTTTTAGGAATTTTTGCTTTTTGTGGTGCAGAGAAGAGAGCAGGAATATTCAGAGTAGAGCTTACCTTATGGAATCTATGGATATCATCTTTAGGAGAGGGACATAAGCCACGTGATATGGTTAGCAAAGCTTTCTTAAGAGAAATTTGGTTGTTTACGAACAACTGGAGGTTAAGAATCTTTCTTCGTCCGAAGAAGACGTCGTATATACTACTATACTTTTTATTACCAAATAGAACGTGGTTTATGGATGCTAAATCGAAATGATAATTTATTTCGTATGAGGTTTTCCGTATTTGGAGATTGTTTGGTTAAAAAACATATTTATTAATCACTTGAAAATAGCGCTTAGAATTTTTAAACGGTAAGTTTTGGTCTTGATGACGATAATTATTTGTGATGATCGAAAGTACCTATTTTACGAAGCTTTCATTGATAGGCGAATCAAAATTTATTCTTTTCTTTTGTTTAAATATTTATTTTGCAGCTATTTTTTCTTTTTTGCATCAAAGATACTTTTTCAAAAGGTAAATGGAAAGAATGATCAAAGGCAAGAGAATAAAGAGAACCTTATGTATAATTTGGTTTTCTCGTAGAGTTGTTGTCTATTAACTTTTTTCCTCATGAAGAGTGTAGAAAATCCATCGGAGAAGCAAAGAGAATAGGAAAAGTTAAATAAATAGCCGTAACAATTAGTTACGGCTATTTTTGTTTGCTTCATATTACCGAGAGAGGAAGCTCCCCTTAAGCGATTTTTGATTTAGCAAAAATCGGGTCGTAAAAGACTTCAGAGAGTTTTCTATCTTTAAAGAACAACACTACGTCAACTGTTGTATAGAGAACGATTTTTATCATTTCTAACTCGAGTTGCCGGCCAATTTCTGATCTTTTAATCAAGGTGGCACATCGCTCAAATGTCTGCAAAGCGCTGTTAGCATGCGTTGTTGTAATCGATCCGGGATGACCAGTGTTGAGCGAATTGAGATATTCCCATGCTTCATTGCCTCGCAATTCAGCGAGAAAAATTCTGTCAGGCGACTGACGCATACACGCATCTAGGCATTCTTCAGCTGAAACACGGCCTACATTGTTACCATAAATCATATGTACATGATTGGGATGATTGGGTAGAAAAAGCTCATGAACATCTTCAATTGTGATAATACGCTCCTCTACAGGGACCTTTTCAATTAAAGAGCGAGCAAATGTTGTTTTACCAGATCCTGTTTTGCCTGCAATAATAATGTTGCGTTTGTGAAGGACGCATTCTTCCAAAAATTCAAGAATTTTTCCCTCACGTTTACTTTGTAAGAGTTGAACTTCAAATGGTTCCAACCGTGTGAAGTCCTGCCTCGATAACAAGTTATTGGCTTCTTTTGCTGAAGGCTTATTAAAACTTACATCAGAAAAATCGTCAAATGCCCCTTCTTCTTTGAGTTCTTCTAACGTTTTAACTATGAGAGAATGTTTACGAATTACAAAGGAAAGAGCACCATCAACAACAGCTGGTGTTTGTATAATTGTACCACGTTGTCCACCAGGCAAGAGCACATAATTAATACTTCTGGGAGCCATACCGTTATAAACGATAATAGCTGTAATAAGCGTTTGCAAAAAAGTGGTTGTTAACTCTGGTACGCTGTGTAGTTGCCAACCCTTAAAGCTTTTCGTCCATACTTCACAGGGGCGGCAAATCGATAATTCAGTGATCGTGGGATCTTCTAAAAAACAATCAAGCGGTTGCAGAAGCTGAAAAACTGCTTGATCTTTTTGTATCGGGTTAACGTGTGACGAGACTGTAGACATCGCTGAAATCCAGATCACGAGCAACAAAAATATTTACTCGTTCGCCTTGGTTTTTGTAAAGTGTTGGTGTGATATTGATGGAATTTTGAAGAACATCGATTGCTATAGATTCAGCATTCTGAGCTCCTTTATTTTGTGAGTTATCTTTATTTTCTTTGCTGCTTTTACCAACTTTTCCTCTTACCCATTCTCCTAAATCACCGATAATGCTTACCATAATTGCACTACCAAATCGTTCCCAAAAATGTCTGTCAACCCAGCCACCAATACCCGCTTCACCCAGAGGACCTGTGCCTGGTGAGTCAAGATTGACAACAACACCAGAAGGCGTTTCAATGCGTAACCATTGCACAAACACGCGCGTTTGTCCTTGTTGTATGCCACTTTGGTAAAAACCAACAACTTTAGAACCACGGTCAAGCAAAACAACACGTCCACTCGTGGAATAAATATCGCGTGTTAAATGACACGTCGTCATTCCGGGTTGTGATGTAATGATTTTTGTTTCTAACGTACAATCTATTTGCGTTCCTTGTGTAATCAAAAAGTCACGGTTACGAAGTTGCATCGCATGTGATTGACCTAAACGCACGGGCTGAAGGTTATCAAATAATACGCCATTACCTCTATCATTATTCGATGCTTTATTATTTGTATCTGTAGATCCTTCGCTACCACCGTTGTTAAGGCTAGAACTGAGCATACGTTTGCGTGCTAATTCTTCAGAATCTTGGAGCATATGTGGAGGAATGGCTGTTTGAAGAAGTTTACTCAATGCCGGTGGAATATCCAAGTTTGAATCTTCTGTTTGTGTTGATTTTTCTGCTTCTTCTACAATCTTTGGCTCTTCTATAATCCGAGGGACATAGTTTGGTATAATTTGCTGTACTATTTGTTGTGGTTTTTCTTCCTCAACCTCCACGGTATTACGCATTTTAAAAGCTTTCCAAGTCAAGGCAATCGGTATCGCTACTATGACAATAAGTCCTACCATTAACAATGCACGGGTACCTGGAATTGTTGGACGACGTTCAGAACCTAGTTCGGACCCTCCATAGGTACCTTCAATATGTTTTTGTTCGACGTTGTCCAGTTTTGTACCTTTTCCCTCTCCTTCCTTATTGTCAAACATCATTTTCCTCCTTTATTGATACGATAAACCACCGAAGATACTGTCCCTGTTGTGTTTGGTATGCCATTGGGGTCATAGGCTTCATTAAAAACAGCTAGAGCGCGTTTACCAAGCCGTATAAGCCATTTAGGATTGACCTTATGAACGGCGATAATATCATTAGAACTGCCGATAACGGTGCGTGGTATTAAGCTTTCATTGCCTTCAGCATCTACGACATAAATCGATGGCATATCCATGTTAGCGGGAAATTTGAAGTAAGTAATACGCCCATTGTCCCAAGCATTTATCGGAGCAATATCTTGGTGACCACTCATGGTATAACTGAGATTATAGCCGTTGACGCTTTGGTGAAAACCACGTTCAATCGCAAGGCGTCGATTGTTTTCTTCTGACTTTTCATCGTTTGAATCGGGATAATGGAAAGCCAATTCATATGTTGATCCCGCACGGTCATTCCGAAATTGTAGTCGGAATTTATAACTCCGTTTGTCGGTTACAACGATGAGATTGGTATTGGCAAGTTCTGCTTTTGGTTTAATAAAAATATGCCGCCCTTTATGAGCAAAGGCATAGGCTTCAGAATCGCCAAAGGCATGAGTTATGTACTGTTCACCTTCTTCAAGAATAATATGTGTTGCCACACCAAGAACTGTCTCAATTTGAACCACATCGGCTTCGTTATATGTTATATAGCGAATGCGGTGATCATACTGTGAATTTGATGGACTTTTGAGCGCCTGAACAGGTACCGTATAAAGAGAAGAAAACGAAGACAATAGAACAACAAACGCAAGTTTTTTCATAACAATCAATTCCTTAATCATTCAACAGTATTTCTGGGTCAGAACGGTAACTTGTTACTTGAAAACCAAGGGGGTTAAGCAATCGATCAGATGATTTCATGGGTGCACCAACATAGGTGTAACCAATTGTTGCAATTTGGTGCTGTTTTGGTCCAGTAGCAGCACCGTTGCTGTCAAGTTGCTGAGTCGTAAAACGTACAGTTGCTTGACCGAGTCCATTAGGCTGGATTGATCGTACTTTAACTGTGATACGTGCATTGTTGGAAAGCACTTTGTCCCGTGCATTTTCTCCATCATAGATTTTATAATATTCTTGTTGAACAGATGCCGCACTTAAAAGTGCTGTTGTGTCATAGTTCAGTTGAATAGTATCGTAGTCGTAAGTTTCGCGGTTAAGCACATATTGGTTTAGCCAATATCTATCTACAACTTCACCATAGCTTTCTTCGTGTTCACGCATGATTGAGATAACATCAACTGCACCCGTCGTATTATCAACGCGCAATACTAAGGGAGTTGGAGCTGGTTGAGAAAATCCAACAACTCCACATATCATACCGAATAAGCCAAAAAGACCCACAGTACTCGCGACACGCCATGCCGTTCTGCGCGACCTTATAAATTCATTGATAAGATCACGTTCTAAGCCACGGCTTTCTTCATAATAACTTCTAAGTTGTTCGGCTTTCACTGGTTTTGCTTGTTTTGTTTTCATCTGTCTCCTCGCTTGATTTCGGCAGGGATTGTTTTATTAATAGGCACACGGTTCCTATCATTAGGCTGTTTTAGCTTTGGTGCT
>NZ_JBHIPD010000014.1:0-59513 GCF_042195865.1 Bartonella sp. AP36NXGY
AACAAATCATAACTATTTATTAACCACATTTTGGTTCATTTAGAAAGATGTTTTATTCATAGAAAACAATATTTTATTATACAATTTCTGATGTGATACGTTATGAGTCTTATTGAGAGAGAATGAGAGAGAAGAGAGCTAAAGTTATCCACAGATCATGGGGTTATTCACCCCATATCTTAAGATTGACCCGTGACATATGCCGCCCATTTATCCATATAGACACGGCGCTGTTCTAGATAGTCAGTGCGACGATAGGCACGTTCTACTTGCCCTCCGACTGTATGACTTAGAATTGTTTCAGCAAGCCAATCGCGTAAACTAGAACGAAAACCATGCGGGCAGGCTTCAAGTCCAGTCTGTTGCATATATTGTGACATGTTATTCTCACCGAGAGGACTACGATTTCTAATAGAAAAAAAGAAATCATTGCGAGAGAACAAGCGCGCTTGTTTTAAGATTTCTAATGCCTCTGATGATAAGGGCACACGAAATTCTGTTGTAGCATCACGCAAACCTTTCATATTTTCAGCAGGGATAGTCCAGATATCTCCATCAACTTGATCTTTATGAATATGACACAAAGGATTGGTACGAACCCCTGTCAGAATAAGCAAACGCAAAGCTAGTTGTGTTAAGGTTGATGCTTCGCAAAGTGTTTTATAAAAGGTAGGGACCTCTCTCCAATCCATAGCTGGTAAATTTTGTGTTTTATGACGTTGTTTACCTAAGAGCGCGCGTGCTTTTTCTGTTGCTTGTAAATCAACATCTAACCCTAATGCAGCCGCATGTTTGAGACAAAGATTAAGACGGGTAAGAGCTCTATTAGCTGTTCCAGCTTTTGAATGCCAAATAGGGGCAAGAACATTGCGTATCTCTGTTTGTGTAATCTCAGAAACAGGCAGACAGCCTAATTTAGGGAGAATATGTAGGCGTAAAGGTGCAAACCAATTCCCATCTTTACCATCCCCTTTTAACTCAGATTTCCGACTTTCAAAAGTATCTAAAGCAATATCTTTTAAGTAATGAAGATTGCTTATTGCCTCACGCTTTTGTTTATCGCGTTCTTTAATAGGGTCACGACCTTCGTGCAAAACAGAACGCCATTGATTTGCTAATTCACGGGCTTTTTTTAAAGAAACATTTTGCAACGCACCCAAGCCCATTTCACGGCGCCGACCATGAATGGTATAGCGATAAATCCATTGAGCACCTCCATCTTTACGCTTATGAAGTAACAAGCCGGCACCATCATTATATTTGCCAGCTCCCAATGTTGCGACAGATCTTGCGTTAAGACGGTTCATAAGAGCCATTTTTTAGTCCTTTCTTGTATAAATTTTACCCACACACCAGCCCCGCTTTTGACGTGCAAGCAAGTGATATGAATTGATTCAATCTGAGAGGGTTTAGAATAAGAAAATCTTACTATATTCAGTCCTCTCATTCAATATGCAAAACAGTGAATTATCATTATAAATCAATGTGTTGAACAGTAAATGCACGTGATCTGCATGCATTCTTAGAGGCAAAACGTGACTTTTCCAATTGGATTAAGGACCGTATTACCAGATACAATTTTATAGAAGGACAAGATTTTATAAAAACACAAGATTTGCGGTCACCAAATTTGGCGAGCGCAAAATCTAGAGCTGTTATCGCAATTAATTACCATCTCACTTTGGAAATGGCAAAAGAACTTTCCATGGTAGAGCGTAATGAAAAAGGTAAACAAGCCCGTCAATATTTTATTGAATGTGAACGGCGTGCAAAGAAACCTTTAGACCTTGCAAACGCGTTAGAAGACCCTCTCTTTGTGAAAAAACTGCTTTTAGAAAGCGTCACACAATTAGAGACTTTAAAAAGTGAAGTGAGTACCCTTAAACCAAAGGCAATGGCTCTTGAAAGCTTACAGCGTCATAATGGACTCTTCAGTCTTACAGAAGCCGCTAAAATACTCGAGATGCAACCAAAACAGTTCATTCTCTTCTTACAGAAAAAAGGTTGGGTTTACAGACGAGCAGCAGGTGGAAATTTGCTTCCTTATCAAGACAGAATCCAAAAGCAACTTATGGATTGTCCAACTATCACACTTCAAACCGCAAATGGAATAGAAAAGGTCATTCCTTGCGCAAAAGTCACAGCAAAAGGAATTGGTGTGCTGTCTCAAGAGCTTAAAAGACAAAGCATGCATTAAGAGCAACAATTATGGAAAAGAAATACGAACGACTAATCTTATAGTATCTCTATAAGCCGTTTCTAACACCGAAAAACCAACTTTTAAACACCAGCGTGATTCACGCCACGGGGGAATTACATCTCAATGAAGGGGAATAAACATGCCACACCGCCCACCTACTATCACGCAACCAGCTATTGCTCGTGCTTTAAGAGAAGCTAAAAAACAAGGATGTGAACTCATAGAAATCAAACCTACAGGGGAATTATTAATTCATATCAATAAAACCATAACACCAACAACGACAGATAATACTTATAGCATTGACGATTTTCCACCACTTGAAAACGAGCAAGAAGACTACGAGACCAGCAAAAGTTGCCCCTCTGTCGACGGTATAAAGTTTTAGCCATGCCAAAACGCCGTCCGCCGCATCTTGTTCGTGAACGTACACGCCATGGTAAAGTTATATGGTATGTACGTATTGGTCATGGACCACGGTTTCGGATTGAAGGAACCTATGGAACGCAAGAGTTTGTTGATAATTATACGCTGGCTATTAAACAAGCTCAAAATGGCTCCTCCAAAACAAAGAGGCGTACCAGACTCACAGAAGGGTCTTTCGATTGGTTGTTGCATCAGTATTTACAAAGCATGCAATGGCATAATCAATCAGAATCTACTAAAAAAGTTAAATATCGAATTCTGAATAATGTTTCTAAACATATCGGTGATCGTGCATATAAAAGCATAAACAAACAACACATTCTTGAAGCCGTAGATAGAAGGCGAGAGACCCCCGCGGCGGCAAAACATTTTTTGACCTCTTTAAACGGTCTCTTTAATTGGGCGGTTGATAATGCCCTTTTAAATAGAAATCCTGCTTTTAATATAAAGCCGCCAAAATCCTTTAACGCAGAAGGGTTCATACCATGGTTAGAAGAAGATATTGACAAATATTATCATCGCTGGATGCTAGGAACGCATGAACATGTATGGATTGACGTCCTTTTGTATACAGGTTTACGTCGTGGTGATGCCGTTCGTATCGGCTGAAAAGATATCACAACAGATAATATTATTCATTTAAAAACAGAAAAGAGCCAATTTAAAACAGATGTTTTTCTCCCGATTTTGCCAGAACTCGCAGAAACACTTAAAATTTGACCTATTGGAGATGAAACATTTATCTGCGGTAAAGAAGGTAAAAAACTGACCAAAGAAAGTTTTGGTAATCTGTTTCGTAAAGCTTGTAATGCAGCAGGTATTAAAAAATCAGCGCATGGATTGCGAAAATTAGCAGCAACACGTGCAGCAAATGCTGGTGCGACAGTTTCGCAAATGAAAGCGCTTTTTGGCTGGACAGAAGATAAAATGGCATCCCTTTATACCAAAACAGCCAATAGAAAACGACTTGCAATAGAAGCAATCAAAAAACTTCAAAAAAGTTAGGGATAGGTGGAAAATAAGTTAAAAGAATCAACGGAATCAAAATTCCCGAACTTTTATATAACCTATTGATTTAATTAAATATTGGCTGGGGTACCTGGATTCGAACCAGGGAATGCCGGTACCAAAAACCGGTGCCTTACCGCTTGGCTATACCCCAAAAAAACACGCTTTATAGCAACTCTTGCACCTTATAGCGATTCCTGTGATTGAACGCAATATTTGAAAATCAAAGACCTTACTTTTTTATCATAAAATTTCTGAGTCTTGTATGGCATTGCCATCGATACAAATTCGTAGCAGAAACTGATATACAGTTGTGATTTTAATATAAGTAGGAACCATTTATCCATCAATTATTTTACTCTTTGTATTGATTTTCTAGGAACAGAAAATGAAAATCTTGCAGTTTACTCATGTATCTAATAAATTTGCATATGATTTACTTTTCTTGATATATTAAAATCCCATCTTGCTCAATTAAAAAAAACTGTCTCCACATTGGCAACCGGTAAGTGTATGATAGTGCTGCTGTGCTCTTGCATTAAGCATAAAGATGGTAATGTCCACTAATTTTTACATTATATTATTCATGGGTAGCACCATAAAATAAAATCAAGCACATTGAAAAATATTTCCTAAAAAATAACACTTATTATTCTGTTGAAAACATTATGATACACCCATAAACTGGAAGAGTTTTGCAAAAATTAAAAACATTTTATATGGTATTTGAAAAAATAGAGATACAAAAACAAGGAATAATAGCTATTTCCATTTACTTTTTATTCAAAAGATAATGATATTTATTACCCACTCATAGATGTAAAAAATCTTCAGAAGCAATCTTTATGTAGACCAATATCCTTTTTGATTGATGAATATACATTTCCTAAAAGCTTCTTTTACAAAAAGAGAGACATTAAAACTATTTCATACAAACTAGGTATTCAACATTTGCTTTTAAATGCGGTAAATGGCAAATTAGGCTTATGAAATAAGCTTAACAATTAGAATCGAGGAGATTTTTAAATGGCTTTTGAATTGCCCCCGTTGCCTTATGATTACGATGCCCTTTCGCCTTATATGTCACGCGAAACGCTTGAATATCATCATGATAAGCATCACCTTGCTTATCTTACCAACACCAATAATTTTGTGAAAGAGTTAGGCTTAGAAAATGAAAGCCTTGAAGATATTGTTAAAAAAAGTTTTGGAAAAAATATTGGTTTGTTTAATAATGCAGCACAGTATTACAATCATAACCATTTTTGGCTTTGGATGAAAAAAGATGGTGGTGGTCAAAAACTTCCTGAAAAGTTAGCAAAAGCTATTGACGCTGATCTAGGTGGTTACGATAAATTCCGCGCTGATTTTATTGCTGCTGCTGGTGCCCAATTTGGTGCTGGATGGGCGTGGGTTGCTGTTAAAGATGGCAAGCTTGAAATTATGAAAACACCTAATGGTGAAAATCCCTTAGTGCACAATGCTCACCCTATTTTGGGTGTCGATGTGTGGGAACATTCCTATTACATTGATTATCGCAATGCTCGACCGAAGTACCTCGAATCCTTTGTAGACCATTTAATTAATTGGGACTATGTTTTGAAACTTTATGAAGAATGTGAATTTTAAACTGTCTCAATAATTTTTTAGTGTATGAAAGTCTCTATAATCCAATAAATTATCGGAGACTTTCATACAGAGATATTATGGATTAGCAAAAGTCTTTTCCTGCTATCTTTAGAATATATGCATAGATATAGGCAACTTCTTCTAGCTTTGAAAAACGTCCAGCTGCACCAGCGTGCCCTGAATCCATATTAATACGTAATAAAATTGCATTATCGTCTGTTTTTAGGTCTCGTAATTTTGCCACCCATTTTGCAGGCTCCCAGTAAGTTACACGAGGATCTGTTAATCCTGCCATCACAAGTATAGGGGGATAGTTTTGAGCTTTGACATTATCGTAAGGGGAATAGGAAGCAATAAGCTTATAATCTTCTTCTGATTCAAGAGGATTCCCCCATTCGGCCCATTCTGGAGGAGTGAGTGGCAATGAAGCATCTAACATTGTCGCTAAGACATCAACAAAAGGCACATTTGCTACGATCCCAGCAAAATCCTGTGGAGCTATATTGGCAATGGCTCCCATCAACATCCCCCCTGCTGAACCACCATGAGCAATCAGCCGGTCGTGAGAAGTAAATTTATTGTTTACAAGATAACGCCCACAAGCAATAAAATCTGTAAATGTATTGTGCTTAAAGAGATGCTTTCCTTTCTCATACCATTCTACTCCCTTTTCTTTTCCTCCGCGAATATGAGCAATGGCATAAATAAAACCTCTGTTCACTAGAGAAAGTACATTACTATTGAAACTGGCAGGAATAGAAATCCCATAAGCACCATAACCGTAAAGCAGACAAGGCGCACCACCATCAAGGGGAGTGTTTTTGTGGTAAAAAAGTGAAATAGGAATCTTCTCACCATCGTCTGCTATTGCTGTAATACGTCGTGTTACATATGCATCTTTATTATGCCCAGAGGGAATTATTTGCGTTTTTAAAAGCATTCGTTTACAATTTTTCATCTCATAATCAAACACTTGATCAGGTGTTGTCATAGACGAATAGGAAAAACGAATAGTTGGACTGTTATATTCTGCAACTCCTTGCAGACCTAAAGAATAAGCCTCTTCAGTAAAAGCGATGGAATTAACTTGTTTAGTGGTACGTTCCATTACTTTTATACGTGGAAGCCCCTCAAAACGTTCGATCCAGACAAGAAAATCTTGATAAGCATCATGGGATAATATTAGGCACCCAAGCTGATGTGGGATAAACTCAGACCAATTTTCTGATTGTGGAGATGTATATGGCGCTACCATAATTTTGAAATCTTTTGCATTATCTAAATTGGTTAGAATATAAAAGACATCACCACCCTCTGTAAGTAAATATTCAATACCTTTTTGTCGTTTCCGTACACATTGGGGAACAGTAAAAGGCGCCTCAGCAGGAATTAACCAGATCTCGGATGTTTCATGATCATGAATATTAATATAAATAACATCATTAAGCTTAGAACCGCTTACATCTAAGAAAAAACCTGGATTGTCTTCACGAAAAATAAGCTTATCTTGTGATTGATCTGTGTTTAATTGGTGATAATAGAGCTCTGAAGGTCGGTGGTTTTTATCCATCTTAGTATAGAAAAAACCTTCAGACCTAGCATCCCATACAATTTGACCAGATGTATCAGTAATTATGTCCGTACAGTCAGATAATGTCTCAAAATTACGAATTTTAGCTGTATAGAACTCTGATCCTTTGTCATCATAGGTCCATACCACATGTGTATGGTCAGGAGATTCTTGAACTGAACCAAATTTAAAATATTCTTTGCCTTCTGCCAAGACATCACCATTAAGGTACACGTTTTTTTCTCCGCCATTCCTTGGTGTCCGAAAATAATGTGGTTGTTGGCCTCCGGTAACATAAGAGAATCCGTAAGCAAAAGGGCCATGTTTTATAGGAACAGAACTATCATTCTCTTGGATCCTGTTTTTCATTTCGGTAAAAAGCAAATCTCGTAATGGTTTTGTATCAGCCATTTGAGCTGATTGATAAGCATTTTCTTTTTCAAGATAATGTCGAATATTGGGATCAAGACAGTTAGGATCTTTAAAAACATCTTGCCAGTTAGACGCACGTAGCCAATGATAGGGATCATCACGAAAAATACCATGATATATTTCCTTATGAGTGATTCTAGATGCTTTGGGAGGAATTGCAAAAGTGCGAGTCATACACAATCCTATATTAAAATATGTTAATAGCTTCGTTTATATGTTAGAATCACAATGATTGATGCAAGTGTAAAAACCTATAAGTTCTATTCACTTGCAAAAATAGCACCATGATAATTTTTAAAACTAATACCTTTCTGTTCATTACATATCACAGCTATTGTTTTCTAGGGATATAACACCACTTTTATAATGAAAGTGACTGGTAAAACAATTAAACTATTAGAAAAAGAATTGATTTTTTTTGAAACAGTATAATCGCATAATTTTACAGAAAGGAATAAATATATCTAAAATATTATTATTACTGTATAAAAAATAAAAATGTCCTATCTCCTTTTAATGAATAGTTTTATATTATAAATAATACTATTATGTCATATTTATAATATATCATGTTTTTTATTATTAAATTTTATAAATATAAATAATAAAAACAAATTTAAAACTTATTAAACATAAACTTACTAAACTATAAGTATTCAAAACAAAATATAATAATTTATATATTATATTTTTATAATTAGTAATTTTATTTTTACGTTCTCAAAAAAAATAAATAAATTTTATCATATATTTTTTTATATTTGTGATGTATTATATATTATGTATGATATGTTATAGGGTAAAAATATATTTTAGCATGTAATAATTTCGTTTTTCTTATTGTATATTATGACAAAAAATAGGTATTTATTTGATTTTTTTGTGTTTTGGCAATTTTATAGAATAATTGAATTGACAAAAAAGATTTTTGTACAATATGAAACTCATGTGCATGAGATCTTTATATCATGAGTATATGCACTATATCTCGATTTTGAATTACTCAATTTTAAATTAAAGGAAACAAGAATGGAACATCGTGCAGTCTTAGAGACTGAAAGCAATTTAGTTATTACATTGGTTGCTGATATTGTTGCTGCCTACGTGAGTAATAATTCTATTCGACCGACTGAAGTGCCAAGTTTAATTGCTGATGTCCATGCTGCTTTTCGTAAAGCAGGGAATCTAGAGTTAACAGAAGTCGAAGTTGAAAAACAAAGGCCTGCCGTTAATCCGAAGCGTTCAGTATTTCCTGATTATCTCATTTGCCTTGAAGATGGAAAGAAGTTTAAATCTCTAAAGCGTCATCTCATGACACATTATGGAATGTTGCCAGAGGAATATCGTGAAAAATGGCAGTTAGATAGTTCTTACCCTATGGTGGCGCCTAATTATGCAAAAACACGATCGGCTTTGGCCAAAGAAATGGGGCTTGGACGCAAAAGCAAACGGAAAAAAACTAAATAATCTTATTTTGCGAAAAAATGGTTTCGTGTATAAAGTTGATTTTAGTATACATGTTTTGTGTGAAGCTTTTGTATATATAGCAATTTCTACCAAGGGGATTACATATAGCTTTCGTTACGAATCCGTTTAATCATTGATTTCAAACCATTTGATCGTTGTGGTGTAAGATTTTCATTTAAACCAAGTTTTTCAAAGAGCTCTTGAGCATCAGAATTGCGAATTTCAGAAGCTTTTTTGCCTGAATAAAAAGCAAGAAGTATGTAAATGAGTCCACGCACAATATGAGCATCGGAATCACCTTGAAACGTCAATATTGGATCTTTTGAGTTATTACGTGAAGATAGAAGCCACACTTGGCTAACACAACCAGGAACTTTGTGAGCATCGTTTCGAGCGCTTTCTGGAAAAGGTGGCAATTCATAGCCAAGCTCGATGACATAACGATAACGATCTTCCCAATTATCCAAAAGCGAAAAGTTCTCTATAATATTACCGATTGTTTCCGCCATTATTTTAGTCCTGTTTCGTTTGAATAATCATTCTTGAATACACTTATAAAAAATAAATATTTATTCTTCCTAACATAAATAACACGAAGAACGTTAAAAATCCTTATTTCAAGATAACATTGCATGGTTTTGTAAGAACTCTTGTATTTCGATTTTGTAAGAAACATTAGGGGAAGTCTCTGATATCATTTTTGTTTCCTAATATGTTCCCTAAATATTCATAAGCAGCTCTTGCACCGTAATATGCGCGCTCACCAAGTGAACTTAAAAAGGATTTTCCTACTTTGCAGGTTTTTATATTACGGTCACAAAATGCGCCTAAGTCATTTAAGGCTTCCTTAAAAGCAACAATCACATCGCTCGTTGTTGTCTCATTATTTTGGGGGCTAGAAGAATGGTTACTGCTTGGATCTGCTACAAAAAATGAAATAATGACAAAAATAAAAAATAAAAAAAATGATAATTTGATTAAAAAACGTATCATGGACAATCAATGTACCGCAGTGGTAAATACAATAAAAGAAGCATTTTATACACTGTTGCTTTATAAACAATTTATAAAATGTGCTTTTTATAAAATTGAGTATTCATGTATTGGATCTATATCATTGGCTTTTTTATAAATATGGCACAATTCCGCTGTATAAAATGGGATACATTGTCTATTCAGTAAAAAATTAACATCAAAATTATACACTTACAAGCTGGTCATGTTAATGAACATACTATGATAAAAAATGAGAGAGATAATCGTGTTGTGTACATAATTATTTTAAATAATAGTCCACCATCTTAGCTTAGTTGAAAAAGCTAAAAAGAGTAAACTCTGTTATTCTGACTCTAGTGTCGATAAAATATTTATATTATCTATAAAATTTTTACTGGAATGTTATGAAAATAGTCAACCTGTCAATAAAAACATCAAAAAATAACTGCATCTCTTATGATTACATCTCAAGCCAGTTTTTTCTATAACATTGTAAACATCAATTTAATTAATACTTATGAAAATTATTTAATAGAAGGAATTTATACCAAAATATAATAATATTAAGAGATAATTATTATTACCAAACCGTTTATGGATAAGTAACCATCTATATGTAAATTATAAAGAATAGATAATGATTGTCATCTTTTTAGCGTTATAGGCAAATATTTTCAATTTTATTTTAAATAATAGGCAAACATATGCCCCAAAATGAAGAATAACGTGGCATTATTGTTTAGATAATTATATGTGATAATGCAGTTTGCAAATACCAAAATGATCTTGAATGCTAATCATTTGGTGCTCTCTTTATACACATTAAAGATTTGTATAAAATAAAATGAATAAACGTTGATAAGAACTCTTGTTGATTTATCAACTTATAAATTGATATAATGAAGCCGCTCATTTTAGGAGCTTGAAAGGAAAAATCAATAATGTCAATGCACTTCTCTCTGGCTGGAAGTAAAAACTGATTCATATTCGTTTCCTAATTTATATTTGTTTCTTTGTAAAAAATAAACGCAACTGAAAATAAAAGTAATGGCAACAAAACGAAAGACCTACCGAAAAAAAACTGTAAAACACCGTAAATACTATAGTAGTATTGTTATAACACTTCTTCTTATAATTTTTCATTTTATTTTTTGGAGTGCAAAAACTCTTTATTTCTATACACGAAAAAATACTTTATTTTTTGTTGGATCTTTTCTTTTTAGCATTAGTTTTTTATTTATTTCATTTAATGCTTTATTTTCGCAAATGACAACGCATCAAAATATTTTAACTCAAATGAAATTTTCCTCTGTTCAAAGTATAGGTAAGAGCTCTACTTTATCGGAAAAAGAAGAAAAATCACAAGAACTCTCCCGTGTAACTTCTGTACATTCTCAAAGTCATAAGCACACAAATTCACCTTTACCCTCTCAATCAGCAAGCATGCTGGAAAAGCAAAAAGAACTAGCAAAATTAGGACTTTATGATGGACCATTAGATGGACTGGAAGGACCTAAAACACGCCGAGCCATCACTTTATGGAAACAGCAAACTGCTCAGAGAATGCAAAAGAATGTTCTATCTAATCCCGCAGCAGATGAAATCGCGATATTAATTAAGCAAAGCGAAATAGAAACAAACAATACAAAAAATATGACACACTTAAAAGAAGCTATTTTAGAGCCTTCTGTTGAAGATATTATACAAGTGCAAAAAGCTTTACATATTTTTGGGAATGAGGAGGTTATTGTCACAGGAATAGAAGATCAAAAGACGATAGAAGCCTTAAAACAGTTTCAAAAAACATTTGATCTTCCTGTAACAGGTAAAATTAATCACACAATTTTAATGAAAATGCGTGAAATTGGTTTATTAAATTGAAGCTAATCATAATAATCTCTTAATTTATAATGATAATTCATCTTTCGTTTGTTTAATGCTCCCCTCAAACATTCCTTCATCTCAAGCCCTCTTATTTTCAATCAATCAGAATGGTTTTCTTACACATTACATATTGAGCCGTATAATTTTCTTCAAAAAAACCACAACCGATTGCAGAAAAAAGAATATTGCAAAATAGCAAACGCGCTTGTTCTAGCATTTTTATTGCCTCTGATGATAAAAGGACACGAAATTTTTGTAGTATCACGTAAACCTTTCATATTATCGAACCACGAATTGTCCATATATTATCGTCAATTTGATCTTTATAAATATGATGCAAAGAATTTGTGCAAACACCTTTAAGGATAAATAGACGTAAAGCTAATTGTGTTATGGTTGTTGTTTTGCAAAGTGTCTGATAAAAAACCGGCACTTCTCTCTAATCTATTGCTGGAAAGTTATGTGTTTTATGACATTGTCTTCTTAAGAGAGCGTGTGCGTTTAGTATTGTCTATAAATCAACATCCAAACTTACCGCAGCAGTATGTTTGAAAAAAATGTTAAGACAGTTTAGTACTTCTCTCAGCTATTATAGCTTTTATATGCCAAATGGAGGCAAGAATATTGCGCATCTCTGTTTGTATAATCTCTTAAAACAGGAAAACAGCCTAATTTGGGAAGAATATGAAATTTTAAGGTAAACACCATTTTTCATCTTTGCCATTTCCTTTTAATTCAGCTTTACGCCTTTCAAAGACATCTAAAGCAATATCTTTAAAATAACGGAAATTACCTATTGCCTCATGCTCTTACTTTATCACATGTCTTTTTGGTCTCACTCCCCCTCACCTAAAACAAAATGTCCCAAACGGAATATACTTGGATTGCCATTCACGGGCTTTCTTAAAAAACATCTCTAAAGCACCCAAAACCACTTCGCAACAACGCCCATGAATAATAATAGTAGTCCCACTGCACGCGCCGCGCATCATCTTTACGCTTGTGAAGAAGCAAGCCGGCACCATTACACACTGTACCTACCTTCAATTTGTGACAGCTCTTGACACTTGAGACGTTTCATAAGAGGCATATCCTTGCTTTATTTTTTTATCTACAGACGCTCATCCCGCCTGTAACATACAAAAAACATGGTTTTGATTGATTCATTATAAAAGAAGTCGAAATAAGAAGATCTTATGATATTTACAGCTTTCATTCAATATGAGAAATAAAAAATTATCTTTATAAATCAATATATTGTGTAACTTTGATATTCCTTTATAAATGTAAAGATGGGAGTGCATAATGGAGTTTATAAATTTTGGGAAGATTTTTATAAACTTACGGGGAGTTTTACATAATCCCCATTCCACGAATATCAATGTAAAATGGGGCATCCATTGAGAAATGTCTATCTCAAACAGCATGATGCGCAAAAAAAAATGCATTTATTTGGAGCATTCTATTTTGCGTGAGGAGCTCATTCCCCTATAAAAAAGCAAACGCGTAAATTGACTGCACAATAACACGTTTCTCTCTATCAAGAGGTTCGCCAATAAAAAGTGCATTAATAATACATCTTTGTCTATCCTGTGCTTTATATTTTCTCTCATAAACCTCTAAAAAAACACTTTCTCGCGCAACACAACTTATCGTGCATTTTAGAAGCATTTTTATTCCCTTTATTAAAGAAAATAAAAGAATATATAAAAATTTATTTCAGTAATAACGATACAACAAAAAATATTAACCCATTACATCCTTTTTGCTATTGCGGCCTGAGCTGCTGCTAAACGAGCAATTGGCACTCGAAAAGGAGAACACGAAACATAATCTAGGTTATTTTCTTCGCATAAAGCAATAGAGGCAGGATCGCCTCCATGTTCACCGCAAATTCCCAATTTTATTTTTGCACGCTTTGAGCGTCCACGCTGTGCAGCAATGGTAATAAGTTCCCCTACTCCATCACGGTCAATAGACACAAAAGGATCTTGCTCTAGAAGACCTTTTTGAAAATAGGTTGCCAAAAAAGGAGCAGCATCATCACGGGAAATCCCAAAAGTAGTTTGTGTCAAATCATTTGTTCCAAATGAAAAAAATTCAGCAGTTTCAGCAATTTCATCTGCTCGAAGCGCTGCCCTTGGAAGTTCAATCATCGTCCCAACCATATATTGAATAGTGCTTCCCTTTTCTTTCATCACTTCCTCAGCAACCTGATCAATACGCGCTTTTACAAAATCGAGTTCAGATTTAAGCGCAACCAATGGCACCATAATTTCAAGCATAACAGGAGATCCAGATTTTTTGGCAGCTTCTGCTGCTGCTTCAAAAATCGCCCGCGCTTGCATTTCTGCAATTTCAGGATAAGTAATAGCTAAACGGCATCCTCGTAATCCAAGCATAGGATTAAATTCGTGTAACTGCTGAGCACGTTCAGCAAGCACTTCAGCAGAAACCCCCATAGCTGTTGCAACATCAAGAATTTCTGCTTTCGTTTTAGGCAAAAATTCATGGAGTGGCGGATCTAACAAACGAATGGTAACAGGTAAACCACACATAATTTCAAATAGTTCACTAAAATCTGAACGCTGCATTGGCAAAAGCTTATCTAGTGCTTTACGACGACCACTTTCATCATGACTTAAAATCATTTCACGCATGGCAACAATACGTTCTCCAGAAAAAAACATATGCTCCGTACGGCAAAGACCAATACCTTCAGCCCCAAAAGAACGCCCCATACGGGCATCAGATGGCGTCTCAGCATTGGCGCGAACTCTTATACGTCGCATCCCATCAGCCCATTCCATTAATTTTGCAAAGTCTCCGCAAAGCTGAGGCTGCAACATTGCAACTTTCCCTTTGAAAATTTCTCCACTTCCACCATCAATTGTGATAACATCACCTTTTTTTAAGCTTTCTCCTGAGGCAAACAACGTATTTGTGTTATAATCAATCCGCACACTGCCAGCACCAGAAATACATGGTTTTCCCATCCCCCGCGCAACAACAGCAGCGTGACTTGTCATACCGCCACGCGTTGTTAAAATTCCTTCTGCAGCATGCATACCATGAATATCTTCTGGGCTTGTTTCTACACGGACCAAAATAACTTTGCGACCTTCCGCCGACACAGTTTCTGCCTCTTCTGAAGTAAAAACAATTTCACCAGTTGCGGCTCCAGGAGAAGCAGGTAAACCACGTCCTATAACAAAACGTTCTGCTTTAGGATCAAGTGTTGGATGCAAAAGTTGGTCCAGCGACTTTGCATCAATACGCATCACAGCCTCTTCACGGTTTATTAACCCCTCCTCAACCATTTCAATTGCCGTCTTGAGAGCCGCACGAGCCGTGCGTTTTCCTGAACGAGTCTGAAGCATCCATAATTTACCTTTTTCAATGGTAAATTCGAGATCTTGCATATCCCGATAATGCTGCTCAAGATTCTGCGCAATCTGACATAATTTCAAAAAAGCCTCAGGCATAATTTTTTCTAACGACGGTCTATTTGAACCAGCAACAATACGCGCACTTTCTGTAATATTTTGAGGCGTTCGAATGCCCGCCACAACATCTTCCCCTTGCGCATTAACTAAAAATTCACCATAAAGTTCTTTTTTCCCTGTCGATGGATTGCGTGTAAAAGCAACACCTGTTGCCGAATCTTCTCCCATGTTACCAAAAACCATAGCTTGCACATTAACTGCCGTTCCCCAACTTTCAGGAATGCTATGTAAACGGCGATAAGTAACTGCACGTGCTGTCATCCAACTTGAAAAAACGGCTCCAATTGCCCCCCATAACTGTTGTTCAGGATCTTGTGGAAAAGGGGTTCCTAATTTTTCTTCAACATAGGCTTTATAAGAAATAATAACATTCTTCCAATCATCTGCTGTCATTTCTGTATCAATAGTGTAACCATTGCATGCTTTTACTTCATCAAGAATCTCTTCAAAATACGAATGGTCTAGCCCCAAAACAACGTTAGAATACATTTGGATAAAACGCCGATAACTATCATAAGCAAAACGTTCATTATTGGCTTGTAAAGCAATTGCTTTTACAGTTTTATCATTCATGCCAAGGTTCAGCACTGTATCCATCATCCCTGGCATAGAAGCCCTAGCCCCTGAACGAACAGACAGCAAAAGTGGTCTTTGTTCATTCCCAAATTCACGTCCTGTTTGTTCAGCAACGTATCTTAGTGCTTGCTTAACAGATTCCTGTAGCTCTTCTGGATATGATTTGTCATGGGCATAATAAAAATTACAAACTTCTGTTGTCAGCGTAAATCCGGGTGGTACGGGCAAACCAAGATTACTCATTTCTGCCAAATTAGCCCCTTTACCTCCGAGAAGGTTACGCTCACTTGCACTTCCTTCTGCCTTTCCATCTCCAAAACTATAAACCCATTTTTTCACTGTACAAATCCTCCCATATCAGCTTCAAAACATCATTCAACCCAGGCTCACTTAAAAGCAATGATTTGATTCAAAATTGGCTCAACGATATCGCTTCATAAATGCATAATATTAATCCTTCCAAAAGAGATAATGACCAAAAGTATCACTATCCATCTTCTGGAAGATTAAGATTCAGTTTTTTAGAAAACTATCAATCACCGAAAAAAATTCTTCTACTTTCATGGCACCTTCATATTTACTACCATTAATAAAGAAAGTAGGTGTTGCTGTGACACCAAGCTCTTTACCGCGTTCAAAAGATGCATTTACTTCATCTAAAATGGACTGATTTTTCAAACACGCAGTAAAACTTTCATCTGTAAAACCAGCCATTAAGCCAATTTTCTTCAATGGTGTTAGAGCATTTTTTCCGAAAGCCCATTCATTTTGTTTTTGAAATAAAACTTCTATCAAAGGAAAATAGCGATCTTCCGGTGCACACCGTGCCAACATAAAACCTGCTGTTGCCCGAGGATCAAAAGCATATTCTCGGAAAATAAGTTTTACTTTTCCTGTTTTGATATATTTTTTACGAATTTGGGGAAGTATATCATTATAAAAATGCGCACAATGGGTACATGTCAACGAAGCATACTCAACAATGACGACTGGTGCATCCGCCTCTCCCTCAAAGCGATCCTTTACTTTACCCGATTGGAGAAGCTCTGCCATATCAACAGTTGCCACTGATTTGGGATCACGCGCTAAAGCAACTGTTACACTGTTTTGTACAATCGTTATGAAGAGAAAAATTATCCCGAAAGATAAAAAAGAACGATATTTTACCATAAATAATACTTTTCTGTTGTTATTAACGAATAGGAATCCAATGCTTTCTCATATATTAAAGAAAAATATATAAAATATCTTTCTATTTATTATTTTTTTCCAAAAAAATGCAACAGCCAAGTTGATAAAGTGCTTGGTGCAAACTTTTATCTTCAATTCCTTCAAGCATTTTTTCCACGCATTTTTTGTCTTGTTCACTCAAAGGCGGTTTTAGAGGCAAGTGATTCATAAAAACCGACATACTCCTTTGCTCAATCTTGATGCGATCAATAGCAATATAGCCAAAAAATCCGTTAATTCTATGAAGTAATTCCTCTGTTTCATGCATCAATTTTAACGCAGCAAATCCTTCACATGCGACAACAAGTGTTGCTGGCTGAAAAACTTCATCTTGATCTGCACGACGTTTCCAAATAATTTTAAGCGGCATTGTATGTTCACTGATATCATAGCCCGCAATCTGTGGCCAATGTTCTATAAGCGCTACATTAAGCCCTGTCCGTTTGCGTAAAACTGGATCAAGTATTTTGTATACCGCCTCAGAAAGAGAATAAAAGATACGTTTTTTAAGTTGTTTTCTCATTTTTAGATCATTGTTCAACCGCTTACTAAATTAAAATCATTTGTTTCATCTAAAAATTTTTGCCTCCTCAATTTATGAAATATCAACAAAATAAAAAGCCTTTTCTCACCAGAGCCTTGACAATAAAAGAGCAAAAAACATGAATTACAAAATAAATAATTTTTTCTTTTGCATTTTATATCTCCCTATGCTTGAAAGCAATCATGTATGAAATTTCTTCGCACCTCCTTGCTTGGTACGATCAAAATCACAGACATCTTCCATGGCGGATTACCCCCGAAAAGCAAAAACAAGGTATCCGTCCTGATCCTTATCAAGTTTGGCTTTCTGAAATCATGCTTCAACAAACAACCGTTGAAACAGTTAAGCCTTATTTTAAAAAGTTTCTAAAACTATGGCCTGATCTTTCCTCTTTAGCAAAAGCCTCCCAAGATGATATCATGAAAGCATGGGCTGGACTTGGTTATTATTCACGCGCACGTAATCTTAAAAAATGTGCGCGACAGCTTGTTGAAAACTACGCGGGACAATTTCCACAATCTGTAAAAGAATTGCGAACTCTAGCCGGTATTGGAGATTATACTGCCGCAGCCATTGCTGCGATTGCTTTTAACCACCCTGTAGCAGTGGTTGATGGTAATGTCGAACGTGTGGTAGCGCGACTTTTTGCTATCACTTCAATATTGCAAAAAGCAAAAGTTGAAATTAAAGAAAAAACACAAAAAATTACTGCTTTAAATCGTCCTGGTGACTTTGCTCAAGCAATGATGGATTTGGGAGCAACAATTTGTACTCCACGCAAACCATCTTGTTATACCTGCCCTCTTCAATGTTTATGCAAAGCAGAAAAGATGCAACAACCGGAGTCTTTTCCAGTTAAAGCCCCTAAAAAAGAACGCCCTTCAAAAACAGGTATTGCTTTTGTGGTCCTTAATAAAAAGAAACAAATTTATTTGGAAAAACGACAGACGCAAAAGCTCCTTGGTGGAATGACCCAAATTCCTAACAATATTGGCATAAACAACGAAAATGGGCTACAAAACGCACCCTTTACTGCCAATTGGCAATTCAAAGGACAAATTACGCATGTTTTTACTCACTTTTCTCTAAAACTTGATGTTTACTATACCGAAGATGTTCATGAAATGAATTGTGAAAATGGTTGGTGGTGTAACATTCAACATCTTGCCGAAGAAGCATTACCTACTGTTATGAAAAAAGCCATTTCCGTAGCACTTCCCAATTCTTTTAGATTTAAATAACCTTCCCTATTCATAAAAATGTTTTCTAATGGAGACTTTTGTATCTCTAGCGATCATTTATTAATCTGTAAAAGAAAAATTTTAAAAAATGAAATAACCAATTTTTTCTACAGACAAAAATTAAGGAGCGATAGAAACGCTTAGAAGCTTTAGATTTAAATTTCAGGATCTATCCTTTTTTCGCTTATGACGGAGCAAGTTAGCACCATCGTTATATTTACCAGCCCCCTCAACATCCCTTGGTACGTGAAACGGATTATAAGAGGTACTTTTAGTTCTTTCGTTAACAATTTTTATTCACACGCCAACCCCGTTTATGACATGCAAGAAAGTAATTTTCATCGATTCAATATGGAACAAATTTGAAATAAGAAAACTTGACGATATTCCGAGGGCAATTCGATATGAGTTGCGCTAAATTATCTTTATAATCAATATATTATATGCACTTTACAGATGTACGTATTCAAAAAAGCACTTAATTTTGAACTTCTGAATGAACTTTTTAATTCTGATATTTCATTTTTATAAGCTTATATTGAAATTTTACTGTTTTGGAACTAAAATGAGAACATAGATTGAAAATTTCTCATTTTAATTTCTTCTAAAAGAAGCATAAAATACTCGCTTGTCGCTTACAAGCGAGATTTAGTGTGTCAATAAAAAACATCTAAGAAAGGCTAAAACACCCTCACGTCCATCTCAATCAAGATCAGGTATATTGGTGGTCAATAGAATGAAGCGATCAGCTTAGTTCATAAAACACCCGTTTTTAACATTTGTGAACGTATGATCATTCTTAAATGATCTATGGACTTCAACCGTCCATTTTCCTCATAATACCAAAAGGTCCAACCATTACAACTCTGCGAATCTTGAGCCTTTCTTCCCATTGCGTGAATTGAGCCCGCTTCACCACCATGCATAATCGTACCATCAGCTCTTACAATAGCAGATACTTGCTTCTTACGATCATACAGAACTTCTCCAGGATAGAGTAAACCTGCTTCAAGCAAACTGTTGAATGCTACGCGCGGTTCTGCTTTTTTTCTATCCAAAATCGCTAGTTCTGGTTGCGCTAAAGGTTGAACCGCCGCAATTCTCTCACATGCTGCATCGATGTAATCTTGCTCGCGTTCAATCCCAACAAAATCACGCCCTAAAAGCTTGGCAACAGCACCTGTTGTTCCCGAACCAAAAAACGGATCGAGAATAACATCACCAGGTTTACTAGAAGCCATAATAATACGCGCTAATAACGCTTGCGGTTTTTGTGTTGGATGTAATTTACGCCCCGAATCATCCTTTAAACGTTCAGCTCCAGTGCAGAGAGGGAAAAGCCAATCTGAACGCATTTGTAGATCTTCATTTGCCGCTTTTAAGGCATCATAATTAAATGTGTACTTTTTATCTTTTTGATCTCGCACGGCCCAAATAAGCGTCTCATGAGCATTTTGAAAACGGCGCCCTCGAAAATTAGGCATCGGATTATTCTTGCGCCAAATAATATCATTAAGCATCCAAAAACCTAAATCTTGTAATGCCGTCCCAACCCGAAAAATATTATGGTAAGATCCGATAACCCAAAGTGTTCCGTTGGGTTTTAGTACACGACGACAAGCAAGCAACCATGCACGAGTAAAAGCATCATAAGCAGCAAAACTCTCAAACTGATCCCATGCATCATCAACCGCATCAACAAGCGAATGATCTGGACGGTATAAAGCTCCATCCAATTGCAAATTATAGGGTGGATCCGCAAAAATCATATCAACAGAATGTTTTGGAAGTTTTTCTAAAACGGAAACACAATCTCCTTTAAAAATTTTATTGCGCCATGGCATTTGTGAGGGAGTACGAAGAAAATCTTTTTGAAGCTGAATAACTGTCATGAAAAACCCAACGAAATTAACTGAATTTGCCCTATAATCAACCAAAATAGTTTATAGGCCCGCATTACCAATCTATATTTACAAAATAGCGTAAACGTATCGTTAAAGTTCTACAAAATTGATGATTGTTTTTGTTTTTTTAGTAAAAAAAAACTTTCATATGAATGAAACCTTAATTTTCTTTTTTTCAATGTACTGTTCCCATATCTTTTATTTCGTAAAAGAATTAAGAATCATTTTCAAAGCGTATTTTTATGAAATAAGATCTTCTCAATATCGTTTTCATGAAAGTTGTCCATCTCGTAACATGTAAAGGAATATCTTATGCCTCAGATAGATCTTATTATTTTTGATTGTGACGGAGTTCTCGTTGACTCTGAATATCTTGCAGCAAAAATTGGATCTCAATTGCTCAAACAAACAGGATATGAAATATCACCCGAAGAATTGAGTGAGCGTTTTGCAGGGCTTATCTTTCGCGATATTCTTAAACACGTTGAACAGGAAACAGAAAAACCTATTTCTGCTCATCTCATAGATCAAATGACTAATATTTTTCGTACACAAATAAAAACTAAATTACGGGCTATTGATGATGTAAGAGAAGCTGTAGAAATTATCCAAACACGCTATCCCTACTGTATCTGCTCTAATGCAAAAAGCGTAGATATAAAAGAGATGCTCACCACGGTTGATCTCTATGACCTTTTTGAAGGTAAAATATTTTCAGCACCTGAAGTTGGAACAAAAAGAACGAAACCGGCCCCTGATGTTTTCCTTTTTGCCGCACAACAATTACAGGCAGAGCCCCAAAACACTATCGTTATAGAAGATTCACTTCATGGTGTACACGCAGCCATAGCAGCAGGCATGCGTGTCATCGGCTTTACGGGAGGATCACATAGCTATCTTGGCCACTCTAATGCACTTGCAGAAGCTGGTGCAGAAACAGTTATTGCAAAACATGCTCATTTAGGAGAAGTCTTAGAAGCAATGGCAGTATGGCGAGATCTATTATAAAAAATCTCTTGAATATATCAATTTGTAAACTCTTGTAAGAAGCATTTTTATTCAAATGTCCTGCTCTTCTCGCTGCTCCTTTTATAATAACTTCAATAAATGCGTAATTCACGACACGGGTGAATTGCATCTCAATGTGAAGGAAAAATATAGCACCTCATTGAAATCATAAGTCTGTTAACCATTGCACGTACTTAAAAAAAAGCCAAAAACAGGGGTGCCAACTCATGAAAATTAAACCCTGCTTATCTATCTCAACTCCGATATCCCACTCCCAACCTCAGCAGCTCATCCTGATAAATTATTATATTTGTCAAAAATAGGAATATTACGATGCCTTGCTCGATAAGATGTGAGAATTGCTAGCCTCTTTCATCTGATCAAAAAAATCACATACTATGGTAAAATTGTAAGGGATGTGCCTATTGATCATGGAAAAAATATTAAAATTCGCGGAATCTATGGAACACAAGACTTTATTGAAAATGACAAATGCGTCCTTGTTGAGTTACAAAGGCTTATATTTACTCAATCCAAATCTCATAAACTTGTTGAAGGCTTATTTACTTTGCTGCTTAAATAGTATTTTAACAGCATCAATTGGTACAACCTCCCTAAGATTACAAAAAACAAAAAGAATACACTCTTATGAAGATGTGCATTTTATAAAAAATATTTCATACCAAGTAATTTACAGACAATATATTGATTTATAATCATAATTTATCATGATTCAAATTAAGCAAAAAAACCGAATATTGTAAGATTCTCTCATTTCAAACCTAGATATGCTGAATTAAATAAATAAAGAAATAAAAATGCCTTTTAATGAATCATCTCAAAAGGCAAAAATTGTAGCAACATTAGGAGCGAGAAAAGTGTATGGCAATGCCATCTTTCTTCTTTATAAACGTCAAAAATTCTGATGCCCTAAGAATTTTATATTATGGGGGCTTTATCATCATATCTATCATTGCAAAATAGGCTTGAGTACCTTGAGAACGGTTTCTTTAAAAAAGCACATAAATATGAAACATATAATCATGTTAAACAAGCGACAGCGATACCAATAGTTGCTTAAAATTTTCCGAAAGCACTTAATAGCCTTTTTAAATAAGCAATGAAATCAGATCTTTTCAAAAGTAATCCACTTTCTAAAAATAAAAGCGGCTTTTCAGTTTGGAAAGAAGAAAGTGTTGAAAATATTATCTAATGCTGATCTTTCGGCACTCATAAATATGTCTAAATTATATTCTTCTATACACTGCCTTGCATCATAGTAATATGCTGTTCACATTGGCGATAAAAAGATAATATCATTTATCTCTATCCAATTCGAGCTCTACTTTACACTATGAGAAAATTGTACATTTTTTAGTATCTATAACATATTATTATCTATAAGATAAATGTATATATTTAATAGTAAATTAAGCAGTATTATTCTGCTATAACGATGCAATTAAATAACCATTGAATAATAATTTAATAATATCTATAGAACACACATTCTACAATAATGACTATCTATAATAAATACTATAAATAATAAAATTTTAGCGTGTCCATTCATATTTTAATTGTTAATAATATTTTTATAACCACATCATAATTTTCATTTTTTCTATTATACTATCGATAATAAATAATTTTTTATATATTTAATATGTAAAAATTTTGATCAATTTTATTATCTATAAATGTATTTAAAAAATATATTAATGTCATTTTATAAAAATTATACGATAACCATATGTTATTTTATATATAACACATAATAAAATATTGTATAAAGTTTTTAAAAAATATAATTTGTAATTATGACTGTTACTTTTTTACAATAACGTTTATAAAAATTATAGTTATATTTTTATATGTATTTTTATTATTGACTAAAAATACATATTGAACTATATGGCTTGTATATAGTGTGATATACATAAACATTATGTATATTTCTTACATATATAACTTAAAAATATTTGAGGTAAAGTTATGGTAAAAATATTTAAAAATTATATTTTAAGCATTTTTATAGTGAGCACTTTTTTTATTTCACAAACTGTAAATGTTAATGCAAACTATTTGAAAAACGATACTCCAAAAGAGGAATTTTCTGTTTTCCCAATGGAACAAGTAAAATATGCGAAATCCGATGTAGTTTCTACGACTGCTTTCTATGCTCCGTCTGTAAATTATCAAACAGAACATGGAACAATAGGTGAAGGAAAATTTGAAAAGGTCGTTGAGCCTATGACTATAGGAATGGGGCTATTGTTTACTGGACATGTAATGAGCTTTATAGGATCGATAATAAGTTGGATAAAGGACATAGTATTGATGTTCAAATAATTCAACCTCGTCTAGAACTCTATAATAATAGCTTTATTATGTGGCTATAATTCATTGTAAATAATTACATAATGAAGCTCATTATGCTACAAAATATAAATGTTGTAGATTACATCCAAATATCCAAAGTATAAATTAAGTATAAATTTACGCATATATATTGAATAGTATAAATATTTGAGGTAAATTATGATTAAATTATTTAAAAATCATATATTAAGTATTTTCATTATTTCTGCCTTTTCTCTTTCTCAGGTTGTAAATGTGCATGCAAACTCTTTACAAAATAGTACTCATCGTGAGAATATTTTTGTTTCTGCAATAGAACAGAAAAGAAAGGATGCAGTCCATACCGTTTCTCTCTATAGACCTAGTCTAAATCGTGGAGTGGGTAATGAAGCTACTATTGAAGGAAAATTTGAAAAGGTTGTTGAACCTCTTACACTCGGGGCTTTTGGTATGGGGATGGCACTTGGATATGCATCAAGTACGATAGGCATGTTTTTAGGATGGATAATAAGTAAAATAATATTGTATTTTAAATCTCGTTAAAATTGAAATTTCATCAGAATAAGACCTTCTCATATGAAATATAAACTATGAACATATTCCGTGTTTATCCATTGTTGATGACAAAAACTAATGAATTATCACACTAAGAGTGAAAAAAGCTTTAAATGCTTCTGTTTCTCTCAATGTGCACTAATTCTGCCGATGCATCTATTCAATTCAGATTAAAATAAAAGTATTGGTGGTAAACTATGATTAAAGTATTGAAAACTTACGTATTAAATATTTTTATAGCAGTTGCTTTTCTGCTTTCACAAGTTATAAATGTTCATGCCAATCATTTGAAAAATGATACTCAATGGGAAACTGTCTCTTTAATAGAACAAGGAAAGAAAAAAGCTATCGATATAGCTGCTCTTTATGTCCCAAGTTTCACTCATAAAGCAAAAAGTGAATCTGCCTTTGAAGGAAAATTTGAGAAAGTGTTTGAACCAATTACGCTAGGAGTTTTTTCTACAGTAGGAGCTTTGGGTTTTGGATTCTTGACTGGATCTGTTATGGCCATATTTAGCGGGATAATCGGATGGGCAATAGGAAAAATTAAAGGCAAATAATTCAAAGATACTTAGTTATTTTTTTCTATTTAAAATGAAAATACTTTACAGCCTGCTTCCCATCATTTAGCAGGCTGTTGTATGTTTTCTATGGATAAACTTTAGGTTACCATACTGTATAGCACAAATATAATATCTATTATTATACAAAGTGATAAATTAAGCTAAAAAAGATTATTCAAAGTATAGATTTGCGCACGAAATGCCATAAAATTACCTTATAAATCTTCCAATGTGAGTTCTGAGATGTATCATTTTAACATTCAGTTTAGCAGATTTAATTGTTACAAAGTATTAAGAGCATAAAATAACTATGAATGATTGAGTTTTATACAAAAGTTCTTCAATAAATACCATTCTATCTATTTAATTTTATTATTTAAGAAGGTGTACAAGTGAAGATACGTTGTAAAATTTAAGTGAATGAATAATAGAGAAAAAAAATTTGACTGTAACAGATTTTCTGTGAACATTTGGCGTTTATATCTCAAAAATAAAAATGCTTAAGGCTATTTCCTTTCATTATTGAATTAAAAAGAAGAAAAGAAGCTCTATCCATTTAATAATTTAAATATTATGAAAAACGTGAAATAAATAACTTCATCAATTTGCCAGAAATAAAAAAAGGATAAGACTTATGGAATATATCAGCACGAGAGGTGAAGCTCCTGCTTTAAGCTTTACGGAAACAATCATGACAGGGTTGGCAAGTGATGGGGGACTTTATTTGCCAGATAAATTTCCTCAGCTATCATTTGATGCGTTACGAGCACTTCGTGGTCAGTCCTATACAACAATTGCTAAAACTATTCTGTGGCCCTTTGTGAATAACGAAATCGAATATACAGCTTTTGAAAATATGATCGCTGAATCTTATGCAACCTTTCACCATCCAGCAATCTGTCCGTTACGACAAACTGGAGCAGATGAATTTATCCTTGAACTCTTTCATGGTCCTACTTTAGCTTTTAAAGATGTAGCAATGCAGTTTCTTTCTCGACTGATGGATTATGTTTTGACTGAAAAAAATAGATGTGCAACGATTATTGCTGCAACATCAGGTGATACAGGAGGAGCTGCAATACAGGCTTTTGCTGGAAAAGAACACTCAGATATTTTTATTTTATTTCCTAAAGGACGTGTATCGCCTGTTCAACAACGGCAAATGACAACCAATCATTGTTTCAATGTTCATGCCATTGCCATTGAAGGAAATTTTGATGATTGCCAAGCTCTTGTCAAAGCAATGTTTAATGACCACAATTTTCGTAAAAAAAGAGCACTTTCAGGTGTTAATTCTATAAATTGGGCGCGTATCATGGCGCAAATTGTTTACTATTTTTCATCTGCACTTTCTTTAGGAGCACCTGATAGAGCTGTTTCATTTACTGTTCCTACTGGAAATTTTGGTGATATTTTTGCAGGTTATGTCGCAGCCCGTATGGGATTACCCATTGCTCAACTGGTCATCGCAACGAATGATAACGACATCCTTGTACGTACATTGACCAGTGGTACTTACAAAACACAACCAATAGTCCATACAACATCACCTTCTATGGATATTCAGGTCTCTTCTAATTTTGAACGTTTGCTCTTTGAAAGTGGCAATCGTGATCCAATGTGGATTCGCAATGCAATGGAAAACTTGAAAAAAACGGGTCTCTTTACTCTTGATGAAAAGCAACTCAAAAATATTCGTTCCCTATTTTCCGCTGGAAAAAGCAACATGGCTGCAACAGCTCAAACAATTGATAGTGTCTATAAGGAAAGTGGCTATCTTGTTGATCCACATACAGCGGTCGCTCTTCAAGTAGCGCGTGAAAACAAAAAACCGCATATTCCAATGATCGTTCTTGCCACGGCTCATCCAGCTAAATTTCCTGATACTATTAAAAGCGCTTGTGGCCTTCATGCTCCATGGCCATCTCATCTCAATGATGTAATGAAACACGAAGAACATTTTATAAATCTTGCTAATGATGAAAAAATAGTAAAAGATTATATTTCTTTAAAATCGCGTGCATCTTATTAAAGTTAGCTGCATTAATTTAAATCAAGAATATTCTGATACCCTTACAATGAGGTGTTTAGCTTATTTAATGGAGTTGTAGATACATGGATGTAGATATATGTCGCCTTAGTAATGGTTTGACTATCGCCACACATACAATGCAACAAATTGATAGTGTTGCCCTCGGAATATGGGTTAAAGTGGGCTCACGCAATGAAACCTCTACACAGCATGGTATTGCTCATCTTCTTGAGCATATGGCTTTTAAAGGAACCGAAAACCGTACTGCTTTTCAAATTGCAACCGATATTGAAGATGTTGGCGGTGAAATCAATGCTACAACCAGTATTGAAACAACAGCTTACTTTGCACGTGTACTTAAAAGCGATATCCCACTTGCTATAGACATTTTAGCCGATATTTTAATGCATTCAAAATTTGACGACGATGAACTAGAACGAGAAAAACAAGTAATCTTTCAGGAAATTGGTGCTGCCCATGACACTCCTGATGATATTGTTTTTGATCACTTTACAGAAACAGCCTTTCGTCATCAATCCCTTGGACGCTCTATTTTAGGAACAGCTAAAACTATTCAATCATTTACATCTACTGATCTCCATGATTTCATCAATAAACAATATAGTGCAGATCGTATGATTGTCGTTGCTGCAGGAGCTGTAAAGCACGAAAGTTTCTTGCGAGAAGTTGAAAGTCGTCTTGGTACTTTTCGCTCCCATTCAACCGCACCTCTTACTAATCTTGCAAATTATGTCGGTGGCGACTTTCGTGAATATCGCGATTTAATGGATACACAAGTTGTTCTAGGGTTTGAAGGGCGTGCTTATCACGCGCGTGATTTTTATGCAGCTCAAATTCTTTCTATCATTCTTGGTGGTGGTATGTCTTCACGTCTTTTTCAAGAGGTAAGAGAGAAACGTGGATTATGCTATTCTATTTATGCTTTTCATTGGGGATTTTCAGATACTGGGCTTTTTGGTGTTCACGCAGCTACCGGACAAGAAGGGCTCAAAGAACTTATTCCTGTGATTCTTGATGAACTTTCCAAGGTCAGCAAAAATATTCACGCCAACGAACTGCAACGAGCACAAACGCAATATCGTGCAAATCTGACAATGTCACAGGAAAATCCCTCTAGTCAAGCACATCTCATTGCTCGCCAAATACTCCTTTATGGTCGACCAATTCCAATATCGGAAACAATTGAACGCCTCAATCTCATCACTCCTAAAAGATTAACTGATTTAGCACATCGTCTTTTTACAAACTCCACTCCAACACTAACTGCTGTCGGACCTGTAGGACCCCTTATAAATTTTGATGATTTAACGTCAACTCTTTCATACAAGCTAAAGTAAAAACTTCTTTTCAATGCAACATCACAATAACGTCACATATTTTATCATAAAATTTACCACAAAAGCTCTCCTCATTAAATAAGTTTTGGAAATATTGGGCAAATAGGCGTACAAAACTACCCAATTCATACTTCATGTGATAAAGATTCTAATAAGTGAAGGTATATCCGTGAAATCTGAAAATTCATGGTTTAACTTTGCCCTTTTAAAATATAAAACTTCATTCGCTTCAGGTTCCATTGAAGCAAATGGGTGTGTGGTCTATTTGTATATAAAATCACATAACTTAAGAAAAGTGATAACAATTTATTATGTAAATAAATTATAAAAGGTGGACGTTTTTTCTCAAAAGTCGAAATGAAAATTAAACATCCTAAAATATTGAGAGTGGGACATTGTGAAGAGTTTGCGTAAAATAATTGACATCATTTTCATTGTAGTCGTTAGTTCTTTTGTCCATCTTACATCAGCACAAGCAATTGAACCAGTTAAAATTTCTTCTCAAGATGCTGCTCTTGATCTCTCAAAAGCAATTGAAATTCACCACACAAACAACTCTATTTTTCAAACAAGTACAGCACCAGGACCAGATGGTATTGTATGGCGTATTGAAGTGCAGGCAAAAAATGAAAAATTTTCCGGAAATTGGGCAGTTTTTTCTCTTGCAAATCCAACAGATGAACAAGTTGATCGTCTCATCGTTGCCCCCCATTACCGCATGGCACGTTCTGGATTTTTTTGGCCAGACCTTGGATCATCAAGGATTCAATCCATAACGCCAAGCGAAGGTTTTTCCCTCGATCGTCAACTTAGTGCAAACTCTGATATCTTTCGTATTACCCTTAACCCTGGTGCTGTTATTACATTTGTGGCCGAACTTAACTCTGCAAATCTACCGCAAATCTATTTATGGCAACCTGAAGCTTATAAAGATGCAATTAATTCTTATACGCTTTATCATGGTATTCTTCTTGGGATATCAGGTCTCTTAGCGCTTTTGTTAACTGTTCTCTTCGTCGTCCGTGGAACAGGGCTGTTTCCTGCAACAGCGGCAGTTGCTTGGGCTGTGCTTTTTTATATTGGTATTGACTTCAACTTTTTAAATAAATTCTTTGCAGTTACACTCACAACCCAACCAATCTGGCGTGCTGGTACAGAAGTAGCACTTACTGCTACACTCTTCATTTTTCTTTTTACCTATCTCAGCCTTAACCGCTGGCATTATCATTTTAGTTACGGTGCTATCGCTTGGACCATTGCGTTTTGCAGTCTAGGAGCCTTTGCTATTTATGATCCCATCAGAGCAGCTGGAATTGCGCGTTTGTCTTTTGGCCTTACCGCTGTGCTTGGTATAATATTAATCATCTATTTCTCAATCAGAAGCTATGACCGCGCCATTATGCTTATTCCAACATGGTTGCTCATTAGCTTTTGGTGTGTTGGAGCCTATACCTGCATAGCTGGACATTTAAACAATGATATTATCCAGCCAGCATTAGCGGGAGGATTAGTGCTCATTGTTCTTCTCATAAGCTTTACTGTCCTGCAACAAACTTTTTCTAATGACGCTTTCCATGAAGGAATATTTTCCGACCTTGAACAACAAGTACTCGCAGCAAAGGGAGCTGGAAATATTATTTGGGATTGGAATATTGAGCGTGATCGTATTGTTGTACATCCAAACATGGCAACCCTTTTTGGTACTGAAATTCATAACCTCAATGGACCTATGCGCAACTGGATTTCAGCCTTGCACCATGATGATCGTGAACGCTTTCAAGCCGTATTGGATATCATTCTTAAAAATAAAAAAGGGCGCATTGATCAAATTTTTCGGCTTTCTTCCGGTGGTGGTTATTATCATTGGTTTTCTCTTCGTGCACGTCCGGCTATGCAAAAAGATGGAAAAATCACACGTGTCATTGGAACCATTGTCAATATTACTAACCATAAAAAATCCGAAGAACGCTTATTGCATGATGCAATCCACGACAGCTTAACTGGACTTCCTAACCAACAAATTTTCTTTGATAGACTACAAAATTATACCTCTTTAGCGAAAGCAAATATCAAAATTAGACCAACTGTCTTTATGATTGATTTTGACAATTTTCGCCAAATTAATCGCAAATTAGGCATAGCAGTTGGGGATACTGTACTGCTTATAATCGCACGTCGTTTAAATCGTCTCATTAACTTTCAAGACACCTTATCGCGTCTTTCAGCAGACCGCTTTGCAATTATTTTACTCAGTGAAACCGAACCACAAAAAATTGCAGCATTTGCAGATCATTTGCACAAAACAATTTCAGCACCTATTTCACTTTCAGAAAATAAAATAATCCTTTCAACCTCTATCGGATTGGTTACATGGAGTGAAAGCCGATCGACGGCTAAAGATATTTTTAATGATAGTGAGTTAGCGATGATTCGCGCAAAACAAATGGGTGGGAACCATATTGAACCTTTTCGTCCTAATTTTCGCACTTTGGGTCTCGAACATAATACTCTGGAGAAAGATGTTCATTATGCCATAAAACGTAATGAGATGAAAATCCTCTACCATCCTATTCTTAATTTATCAGACGGACATATTATTGGTTTTGAAACAATTGTAGAATGGCATCATCCCACTTATGGAAATTTAAATGTCTCTGATTTCATAAAAATCGTAGAAAATGAACAAATTGTTATGGATTTGTCACAATTTATCATCGATAATGCCATTATTGATCTTATAAATGTACAAGAAAAGTTTTCCCAACAATCTTTCTTTATTTCAATTAATTTACCAAGCGCAGAAATGATTCATCCTCGTTTTATCAGTCAATTGCGTGCCGCTTTGCTTCGCCATCCGCTCCACAAAGGGCGTCTGATGATTGAAATATCTGAATTTGTCTTAAGAAATAATCCTGAACAATCAGCGCACTTTCTTGAACAAATTAAAACACTTGGAATGAATCTCGCACTCGATAATTTTGGAACAGGTTATTCGTCTCTGACCTATCTCGTACGTTATCCATTTGATATGGTTAAACTTGATCGTTCACTTATCTCAATCGACTCTCTTAAGAAGAAAATTGTTCTAAAGTCTATCATTAATATGGCAACAGATCTTAATTTGCAAATTATCGCAGAAGGTGTTGAAAATGAAAAAGAAGCAATCTTCCTCCGTCAAGAAGGCTGTAAATATGTTCAAAGTACACTTGTGACGAAACCGATTGCCATAGAAGAATTAATTACGCTCGTTCAGAGCCATTTCCCTTATAAAATAAAAACATAAGGGATAAAATAACGTGTAAAGTTAAAAAGCTTAGAAAAAACTCTACGCGTGTCCCATTTCAGAAGCAAGATAAGTTGGATCGATACCCATGCGTGTTAAACTTTTATCATACTTGCAGCTTAAATCGCTTTCAAAAAGAAAACTAGGTGATGTAGAACTGATTAGCCAACCATTTGTAGAAATTTCTGCCTCAAGTTGCCCCGCTTTCCATCCAGCATAGCCTAATGCGACCAGTGCATGTTGCGGACCTTGTTCGCAACTGATCGCTTTTAATATATCAATTGTCGCAGTAAAACAGATCTTATCCGCAATAAAAACAGTTTCTTCACAAGCATAATCATCTGAATGAAGGACAAAACCACGCGAAGGATCAACAGGACCACCATAGCGAACTGGAAACTGTTTTATTGGTTCAGAAAGACTTTTTTTTTGGCCACTGTCTATGATTCCTAAGTGAAGCAAAAGCTCTGGAAAATCAATGTGATGCAATTGATTGAGAATGATGCCCATCGCACCGGCATCAGAATGCGCACAAATATAAATAACAGAACGAATAAAGCGTTTGTCATTCATCCCAGGCATTGCTATGAGTAATTGTCCACCTAAAAAGCCATTACACCGCTTCATTAATCTGTTATTCTCCATAATTGACATGATAAAAATTTGTTCATTTAGCACACTAGGAAAATAAAACTCCAATGAAAAAAAGTTATATATTTACAAATTTACAAAATATCGCAACTTTCTTTTATAAAAAGCTTTTAGTTACTTTAAGCTTAACATTCATAGTTTTAGAATTACTTAACATTCCTGTAAATGCTCAAACAGAACAAAAACTCCAGCTTTTCGCAACATCTTGGTATGAATCAGATGGTGGTCGTATCCGATTAGCGATCACTGAACCTTCTCTTTCTGGAATAAGAGAAGGCATTATTGAAATTGAGCTTAAACCAGGATGGAAAACTTACTGGCGTAATCCAGGTAATTCTGGCATGGCACCATTTTTTAATTTCAACCAACAGATTTCTTATGAAATCTTTTATCCTACTCCACAGCTTTTTGAAACAGAAAATGATTGGTCATTAGGTTATAAAGATAAAGTAATATTGCCCTTCAATCTTTCTGGTTCAAGCAAAAATTTAAGTGGTGCTTTCACTCTTGGATTATGTCACAAAATCTGTCTTCCATTTACTGTTAACTTTGATTTTTCGCCATCTGCTCTTAAAAATAAACAGCTTCCTGCTTCCTTCTTAAAAAAGGCGCAAAATTCTTTGCCCCGCATGACGCAGAATGCACTAAAAATAAGTGCTGAAAAAAATAATAGTACCCTTCTTATAAAAATACAAAATAACAACAAAACCACTCCTTCCTCTCTCTTTTTAGATGGAGGAGAAATGCAAATTGGAGCAGCAAGAAAAGTCAGTGATAACGCAGAATATACACTCTTCAGTGCTCCACTCTATTTCACACCAGAAGAAATAAACCAAAAAATTTTTTATACAGTTGCTTTTAAAGATCACGCCTTAAGTGGAACATTCATATTCCATACGCAGCCAACCCCTCTTGCGTCTCCGTGATAAAAGAAAAAGCTCTCAAAAAGCAATTATGCTGGAAAACGTCCATTTTCACGATATTGAGTAATTGCTTTGCGAGCAAGGGCATCTGCGCGTTCATTTTCTGGATGTCCCGCATGCCCTTTTACCCAGTGCCATCTAACTGTATGACAAGAACTAGCATCCTCAAGAGCTTGCCATAGCTCCATATTTTTAACAGGATTTTTTGATGCAGTGCGCCAATTATTCTTTTTCCAATCTTCAATCCACTTAGATATACCGTTACGTACATAAACTGAGTCTGTATAAAGATCGACCAAACAGGGCTCTTTAAGCGCCTTTAATGCACAAATTGCCGCCATGAGTTCCATTTGATTGTTTGTCGTATGGATCTTACCGCCATAAAGCTCCCGTTCATGACCATTCCAGCGTAAAATTGCTCCCCATCCTCCAACTCCAGGATTCCCTGAGCAAGCACCATCTGTATAAATTTCAACGACTTTTTGTTGAGTTGCCATAAAATTTAAAAACCTAATTCACTTAGCGAATTTACATTACTGAAAAAACAAAGCTTGTGCCAATACTCCCATGGATCTTTCTTAATAACAAAGCTATTAGGCGGTGTATTAAACCAATCATATAGACGTGTGAGTAAGAAACGTAGAGATGCACCACGAGCTAATAAGACCATCTTGTCCAATTCTAAAGGGATCAATGGTCTTATTTTTTGATAATTTTCCAATAACTTACGTGCTTTGGTAAGATTATAGGAATGATCAGGCTCAAAGCACCAAGCATTTAAACAGATCGCTAAATCATAAGCAAAAAAGTCATTACAAGCAAAATAGAAATCTATCATCCCAGAAAGACGATGATTCACAAAAAAAACGTTATCATTAAATAAATCTGCATGAATAATGCCTATTGGTAAATTACATGGCCAATTTTCCTGTAAAAAAGCCAATTCCAACTCAATTTTTTGTCCAAATTCTTTTAACAATGCATCTTCTTTGGTTTGACAACGTTGCCACAATACCTTCCAATCCATAACAGAAAGAGTATTTTTACGACTGAGTGTAAAATCCTGTCCTGCTAAATGTAATTGTGCTAACCCCGTCCCCACTTCGCCACAATGATCTATATTGGGCTGGCGGATCCACTCTCCTTCCAGAAAAGTAATAATAGCAGCAGGACGTCCTGCTAGTTCACAGATCATCATTCCATCATTTTGAATAACAGGTTGAGGACAAGGAATTCCACGCTGTCCTAAATGCTGCATCAAGCGACAAAAAAAAGGTAAATCATCTTTTGAAATACGCTTTTCATAAAGTGTTAAAATAAATCGCCCTTGTGTTGTCTCTAACATAAAATTAGAATTTTCAATCCCCTCTTCTATACCTTGATAAGACAAAAGTGATCCTATTGCATAACGTGTTAAAAACACTTTTAAATCATTTGGGTGAATATCTGTATAAACGGCCATTATTCTGCTTTCGTTGTAGACATGTCTGTATTCTGATTTTCATTTTTTGCATTATTTGCTTGACCATTAACGAAAGCCATATCTTGAGACGTTAAAATGACGTCGCGTAATTCGCGACTCACTAAAAATTTTTCCGTTTCTACCACTGTTTCAGCTAATTCTATTGTGACATCATAACGCTCACGAAATGCTGAAATAATTTCATCAATAATAATTTCAGGAGCCGAAGCCCCTGCTGAAAGACTGACTATAGAAAGAGATTTTAGGTTTTCAAAATTAATTTCATCAGCGCGCTGAACTAAAATAGCTTGCCGCGCACCAGACTTTTCGGCAACCTCTACTAAACGTCGTGAATTAGAAGAGTTTGGTGCTCCAACAATCAAAAACAAATCACTCCCCTTTGCCGCTGCTTTAACCGCATCTTGTCGATTCGTTGTAGCATAGCAAATTGATTCAGCCGCTGGTGCTGCTAATGTAGGAAAACGTTGTTGTAATATATCGATAATTCCTGCAGTATCTTCAACAGAAAGCGTTGTTTGTGTAACAAATCCTAATTTATCTGGATCATTGGGTTGATAATGCAAAGCATCTTCTATCGTTTCAATAAGCGTCACAACCCCTTCTTCAAGCTGTCCCATTGTCCCTATCACCTCAGGATGACCAGCATGACCAATCAATATAACATGACGACCATGACGTTGATGTCGTATCGCTTGTTTATGAACTTTCGAGACCAACGGACATGTTGCGTCGAGATAAAACAAATTATAGTATCGTGCTTCTTCTGAAACAGATTTTGGTACACCATGAGCAGAAAAAACAACTGGTTGATTGCGATGTTCTTCTGGAATCTCATTAAGTTCTTCGACAAAAACAGCACCCCGTTGCTGTAATCCCTCAACTACGTAGCGGTTGTGTACAATTTCATGACGAACATATACTGGAACACCATATTTTTTTAATGCAAGCAGAACAATCTGGATAGCACGATCAACCCCTGCACAAAATCCACGTGGACCACAAAGACGTATCGTTAAAGGGGGAAGTCCAGACATAAATCATCCTTAATCTCTATAGTTTTAGCTATATATTCAAACAACCTATTATTATACATGAATAAGCAATGTAAAAAAACGTGCAATATCATCTTTTGCATAAGAACACACTCTATCGTGTTTTCTTACAGCATTTTCTTGAAGAAAAGCTCTTTTAAAATTTGCTCTTTCATTTTACGCAACTAAAGAGCGATAAAATACCAAACAAGAGATTCAATCAAAAGAATTCCAAAGATAGCTGCCAAATAAAGTAACGAAAAGAAAAACGTTTTTTTGGCCATCAAAATAGTTTCATTATGTGTATCAGCTTTCCATAAACGATAGGCAAAATAAATAAAGATAATGCTTAAAATTGTTGAAAAAATACCATAAAAAATTCCGCCAAGACCAGTAAAGCAAGGAGCAGCAGCACACAATGCCATCAAAACAGTATAAAATAAAATCTGTTTTTTTGTTGAATGTTCACCTCGTACATTAGGCATCATAGGGATACCTGCAGCCTCATAATCAAGAGATGAAAATAAAGAAAGAGCCCAAAAGTGAGGGGGGGTCCACATAAAAATGATTAAAAATAATAAAAAGCTATCAATACTCACTGTCCCTGTTGTCACGGCCCATCCAATCATTGGTGGAAAAGCCCCAGAAGCACCACCAATAACAATATTTTGTGGTGTGATACGCTTTAACCAAATTGTATAGATAACGACATAAAAGAAAATCGTAAACGCAAGAAAAAATGCCGCAAACCAATTAATGAAGCTCCCCATAACCAATACCGAGAGCATAGAAAGAACCATGCCAAAAATAAATGCCTTTTGGGAGCTGATTTTACCCATGGGAATAGGACGCTTTTTAGTCCGTTCCATCACAGCATCAATGTCAGCATCATACCACATGTTCAGTGCTCCCGCACCACCGCCACCAGCAGCAATACATAAAATTGCTAAAAAACCATACCACGGATTGATAGGAACAGGCGATACAAGCAAACCAACCAGAGCCGTAAAGACCACAAGAGACATAACACGTGGCTTTAATAATGTGATGTAATCACCAATACCGGATTTTGGTGGCGTTGATTTACCATTCACAACCGATAACTCTTCTGAAACTGACATTCCACTCAAAGCCCTTTTCCATTTCTGTCATTCACAAATCCAATATTATCTGACAAATATTATCTAGCGTATGGAAATGACCCATTAAGACCAATCGTATTTTTGAGAAAATATGAAATATCTCTTTCGCACGTATCCCCTAAAAGTAAATGGAAATATTGGCAATAAAAATACATTTTTTCAATCAACGTTCTCTCCACATTACAAATGTATCATAAAAATATATCATATGAATTAATATATTTGGGTAAATACTGATTTTGTGTTATGGTTTTTTATGGGGAATTCATTTTTTTATGTAAATCTATGCATGGTTGTGGGTGTTGAGTCGGATAGGATTTTCTGTGATACTTTATAAATTACTCAAAAAAACTTTTTTTATTGGTGCTGTTCTTTACACGCTTTATAGTAGTTTTATCAGTCATGCATTTGCACAAACACCCTATGCACAAGATGTCCCTGCTCCGCAAACCTATGGTGCATGGACAAAAGTGTGTTCTCTACCACCAGGTACACCTAACATACAGTGTGAAGTTGTACAAAACGTTCACACACAAGGGCGTCAAGATATTACCTTGCGCGTTACATTTTATAAACTTCCTCAAAAGCAAGGTGCTTTGATGCGTGTTTTTGTTCCGATTCGCGTTGAATTACGTCCTGGCGTTGGAATTAAAATTGACGATAAAAATATGGGCAGAATGGAATATCGTCGTTGTCTTGGTGATAATTGTGTTGCTGAAGCCTTTCTTAAAGAAGACATATTGCAGCTCTTTTTAAAAGGAAAAATGGCAACCTATTTTATCTTTACAACTCCGGAACAAGGGATTGGAGGTTTTGTTGACCTTCATGGTCTTGGCGACGCCTATGCAACCTTACCGACATGAATGAAATCAATACATTTTAAACAATCAAAATCTCATCGTATATTTTGAAAGATTCTTAAAATTAGATTGATAAAAATCTTCTGAGCCCCCATAAAAATAGGATAATTCTTATGAAATCGCTGATTGATCATTTTGATATTGCTTCCTCTAAAGTGCAATCACTTATACAGGAAACACTTCATCATGCTGATGATGGTGAGCTTTACCTTGAATACACAGAAAGCGAAGCTCTTTTATTTGATAATGGACAGCTTAAAAACGGCTCATTTCATCAAGATATGGGATTTGGACTACGCGTTGTTGCTGGAGAGGCTACTGGATATGCTCACTCTAGTGAGTTATCAGCTGCTGCACTCAAACGTGCCAGTGAAGCTGCTAAAGCTGTTACCTATAATAATCATGCAGGGACTTATAGCATAGCACCTCAACAAACAAACAAAAGGCTTTATCAACCGCATAATCCCCTTGATGCTCCATCATTTGAAGAAAAAAGTGCTCTTTTGCAAAAAATTGATGCCTACTTACGTGCTAAAAATGATAAATTGCATCAAGTGACTGTTTCTCTTTCCGGCTCGCTACAACATGTTGAAATTTTACGTGCAGATGGTTATTTGGTTCGTGATATTCGTCCCCTTGTGCGACTTTCTATATCTGTGGTCGTAGCTGAAGGCAATCGACGTGAAAATGGTTTTTATGGGTGTGGAGGGAGACAAGCATTTAACCAATTTATTCATGAAGACAATTGGAAGAAAGCTGCAGATGAAGCCTTACGTATGGCTTTAACAAATTTAGAAGCAGAAGCAGCACCTGCTGGATCTTTTGATGTTGTCTTAGCCAACGGATGGCCTGGTGTTATGCTCCATGAAGCCGTAGGTCATGGTTTAGAAGGTGACTTTAACCGTAAAAAAACATCCGCTTTTGCTGGACTTTTAGGACAACAAGTTGCAGCAAAAGGTGTTACAGTTGTTGATGACGGAACAATTCCACAATGCCGTGGCTCTCTCACTGTTGATGATGAGGGGACCCCTTCAGGATATAACGTTCTCATTGAAGATGGAAAGCTCGTTGGTTTTATGCAAGACAGGCTTAATGCACGGCTTATGGGAGGTAAATCAACTGGAAATGGACGGCGTGAATCTTATGCTTATGCACCAATGCCACGAATGACCAATACAATCATGCTAGGAGGAGATAAAACACCTGAAGAAATCCTTTCTTCACTTAAAAGTGGTATCTATGCTGTTTCATTTGGTGGAGGACAAGTTGATATTACTTCTGGAAAATTCGTCTTTGAATGTACTGAAGCATACCGAGTAGAAAATGGTAAAATTTGTGCACCAATCAAAGGGGCAACTCTTATTGGAAATGGACCGGATGCTATGAAACGTATCACAATGATTGGTAATGATAGTAAACTAGATAATGGTATTGGTATGTGCGGAAAAGCAGGGCAAAATGTCCCTGTTGGTGTTGGTCAACCTCATCTTCGAATCAATAATATGACAATCGGTGGAACTGCGCTTATAGAGGAATAAGCTTGCTCATTCCTTCCCAGTATTGCCTCCTTCTCGTCTATTATGACCATTTTGTGAGGGGGAGATTACAATGAATTGATTTATAAAGATAATCTAGCGTTATTCATATTGTATTAGAACCTTGAATACCGCAAGATTCTCTCATTTTAAATCTGTGTCTGTTGGATCAATCAAAATCATTCGTTTATACGTTACAGGCGGGGAGAGTTATATGGATAAAAACTGTACAAGAAAAGACTAAAGATTCCTCTTATGGGCCGTCTCAAGTACCAAGAGTTTTAAGAAACATTAGGGGATGGCAAATATAACGACGGCACAGGCTTATTCAGACACATCTTTTTCGTAAGATATTAGTCTTTTGTGTGTTTTTTTTGTGTGGGGTAACTTGTCTTTTATATTTCATAATAAAAAAGCTTAAAAGAAAAAAGCACTTTCTACATTCAGTGCTCTTAGCTCAACGAGAAAAAGGTTATTATTATAGATAAATTTTGGAGAAATTTTATAATAATACACAGGTCAACTTTTAAAAAATCTTCATAGTATTAAAAAACTTTCAGGCTAAAGTTTCCAACCTTTCTTTTTTTTCTTTTTGCTCAAAACAGCAACAACTTCGACATGTGGTGACCATAAAAATTGATCAATCGGTATGATTTTTTCTACTGTATACCCCCCTGCAACAAGAAGAGATAAATCACGAGCAAATGTAGTAGGATTACAAGAAATTGCCACAACACGTGATACTGTTGTCTTCGCTAATTCACGTACTTGTTGCTCTGCACCAGCACGGGGAGGATCAAAAACAACACTCTCAAAACATTCAAGTTCCTTTACAGAAAGGGGATGTCGGAAAAGATCACGTTTTTCACAAGTGACCGTTTTTAAACCAGTCGCAAAACGTGCTGCTGTATTTAGATTTCTTAATGCATCTTCATTATTTTCTACTGCATGAACATTCATCTTTTTTGCCATACGCAAGGTAAATGTTCCTACCCCTGAAAACAAATCAACAGCATTCTTTGCTTTTTTTAAATGAGTCAAAATAATATTGCCCATTATATTTTCAGCTTCACAAGTTGCTTGCAGAAAACCACCAGAAGGAAATTCAACACGGACATCTCCAAAGTAAATCTCTGGTTTTTCTCGTTCAACCAAAACTTCACCGTCAACAGATAAACGTATAATCCCATATGAAAGAGCAGCACTGATCATTCTCTGACGAAGTGATTCATGGTGTATAATGCAACCGCTTAAAGCAACATCTAAACCATTTTCAACACATGTTATCGTAACATGAAACCGTTTGGCAGAGCTCTTTAGAAAAGCACAGAGCTCTCTGATATTATGCAACTGAGAAATAAGCTCTGGACGGCTTACTGGGCATTCCTCAAGAGCTACAATCTCATGAGAGAGATAACGGTTAAAACCAACTTTTTGCCCCTGTGGGGTCATGGATGCTGTTAGAGTAATCCGCCGTCGGCTATAAGGTTTACATTCTATTAAAGGCGCAACAACATTATTAAGTCCATACTTTTTAAGCGCCTCAACAACCAATTGTTGTTTCCATACGCGATAAGCATCCATATGCCAATGCTGAAGAGTACACCCTCCACATTCTCCAAAATGCTGACAAAGAGTATCAATGCGTTCTGATGATTTTTCTTTTAATGTTATATATGTTGCATATTTTCCATGAACAGTAATTTCAGCACACTCTCCTGGTAAAGTAAAAGGAACAGAAACGAAGCCGTGAGACGTCTTAGCAATACCATAACCATTTGCTCCGATATGATCGATTATGACATTGTCATTCACTCTTGTTTTTCTCCGAATAGTAAATATTCCACGTTGCCATCACCACCTGTAATAGGGGAAGAAATTAAACCTTTTGCACTCCACCCTGTTTGTGTATTTAACCAAACAAAAAGCGCCTCAGCAGTTTCTTTAGCACTTGATGGACTTAATATTCCTCCCTTACTAAAGTGTTTACGACCAACCTCAAACTGAGGCTTTACCAGTAAAACAGCTTGGGCACCCTTCTTGGCTAAAGACAACACGGGAGGTAACGCAAGTTTGAGCGAAATAAAGCTAACATCTGAAACGATAAGATCAATTTCTCGCCCACCTAAATGTTCCTGTTTAAAATCTCTGACATTCAAGCCTTCTAATAACGTTATAGCACTGTTGCCCAATAAACGTTTATCAAATTGATGATGCCCAACATCAACGGCAATGACATGATCTGCTCCACGTTCTAAGAGAACTTGCGTAAAACCACCTGTTGATGCACCAACATCAATGGCTGTCACTTTGTCCGTTACAATTGGAAATGCATCAAGTGCAGCAATCAATTTTAACGCTGCCCGAGAAACATAATTCTGCGCTGGATCACAAACGGTAATCTCTGCATCATCAAAAACGATTTGCCCAGCTTTAAAAACGATTTCTCCGTTAACTTTAACAGTTTGGCGCATAATTGCATCACGTGCGCGTGAACGTGTCGTAAAAAAGTTTTTTTCAACTAAAAAAATATCGAGTCTTTTTCTGGAAGCCATCTCATACTCGAATTTTCTATCCTGTTCGAATCTCGCGTCCCAAAACAGCAAAAACCGTGTTTAAAATACCCATAGCGTCAAGTCCGACACGTGAAAGAACTTTTTCTGGTGAACCATGATTCAAATATTCATCAGGAAATTTTAGTGTACGAACTTTCAAACCATGCTCTAAGAGCCCTTCTTGCGCTAAAAATTGTAATATGTGCGCTCCAAATCCACCGATTGCCCCTTCTTCAATTGTCACCAATACCTCATGCTCACGTGCCAAACGACGCATCAAATCTTTATCTAAAGGTTTTGCAAACCGTGCATCTGCAACCGTTGTAGACAATTCTTCAGCCTCCAACGCATCAGCAGCTTGCAACACTTCTGACATCCGCGTTCCAAAACAAACCAAAGCGATTCTATTTCCTTCACGCAGAACGCGCCCTTTTCCAATTTCTAATAACTCACCACGTTGCGGTAAATCTATACCAATCCCCTCACCACGCGGATAACGAAAAGAAATTGGTCCCTGATCATAAGCTGCAGCTGTACGCACCATATGCATCAGTTCAAGCTCATCAGAAGGTGCCATAACAACAAACTCAGGAAGAGTGGCCAAAAAAACAATATCAAAACTTCCAGCATGTGTTGCACCATCTGCCCCCACAAAACCTGCTCGGTCAATAGCAAAACGTACCGGTAATTTTTGAATTGATACATCATGAATAATTTGATCATAAGCACGCTGTAAAAAAGTAGAATAAATTGCAACAAAAGGCTTATACCCTTCACAAGCAAGTCCTGCCGCAAAAGTTACGGCATGTTGCTCAGCGATACCAACATCAAACATTTTTTCAGGAAATTTTTTCGCAAAAGAATCAAGGCCTGTCCCTGTTGGCATCGCTGCTGTTATGCCAACAATCTTATCATCATGGCGAGCTTCTTCTATTAAAGCTTTAGAAAATACCTTGGTATAGGGTAGAATATTACTTGATGCTTTTACCTGTTTTCCTGTCGTGACATCAAAACGATTAACACCATGATATTTATCAGACGAGGCCTCTGCAGGTGGATATCCCTTTCCCTTATGGGTTACAACATGCACCAAAACAGGACCATTAGGATATTCACGAACATTTTTAAAAACAGGCAATAAATGCCCCAAATTGTGCCCATCTATGGGTCCAACATAATAAAAGCCAAGCTCATCAAATAAAGTTCCCCCAACCAAAAGGCCACGCGCAAATTCCTCTGAACGACGAGCTTTATCCAAAAAAAACTTTGGCAATTTTTCGCTCAACATCTTTACGCGTTCACGCAAATGACGATAAGAAGGACGAGACACTAATCGTGCAAGATGTGCACTCATAGCACCTGTAGGTGGTGCTATAGACATATCGTTATCATTAAGAACAACAATCAAGCGTGCATTCAAAGCACCAGCGTTGTTCATGGCTTCATAAGCCATGCCCGCAGACATTGCACCATCACCAATGACAGTTATGATATTGCGTCTTGTCTCTGCTTTCAAAGCACTTGCCACTGCCATACCAAGCCCCGCTGAAATAGAAGTAGACGAATGCCCCGCTCCAAATGGATCATACACACTTTCTGAACGTTTTGTAAAACCAGATAATCCGCCCTCCTGACGTAATGTGCGAATTTTTTCTCTACGCCCCGTTAAAATCTTGTGTGGATAGGTTTGATGACCAACATCCCAAATAATCCTATCCTCTGGTGTATTAAAAATATAATGTAATGCAACAGTGAGCTCAACAACACCAAGTCCCGCCCCAAGATGACCACCTGTTACAGAAACCGCATCAATTGTTGCGGTCCGCAACTCATCAGCCAACTGTACCAAATCAGACTCAGGTAATGCCCGCAAATCTTGCGGAAAACAAACACGGTCAAGCAATGGTGTTAAGACCTGAGACAAAAAAAATCCTTCCTATTATCTTAACTCAAGAAAACACAATGATAAAAATATATCTTCTCTACTCTTTTATTTACAGTTTTGCATCTTTTTTACTGAAAATGCTCTTTTCTATTTGAGATGAGCTATAATTTCCTCATTTTTAACTTATTTTATAAAAAAGAAATCAATAAAACTTTCTGTTTATAAACTAAGGTTATTGCTTCTCTTAAGTCCCACAATAAATATCCAAAAAGATTTAAATTATTTAGCATCAAGTGGTTCCACTCCTTCTGGAAAACCTTCTTCTGAAAGCTGGATTTTTTCAACTTTAGCTTCAGCAACTCTTAAGAGTTTTTCACAATGCTTTTTAAGCGCTTCACCGCGTTCATAAATATCAATGGATTGTTCCAAAGGCACATCGCCACGTTCCAAATTTTCGACAATAACTTCAAGTTGCTTAAGCGCTTGCTCAAAGCTTAAGGTCGTAATATCCCCCTCTTGTATCTCTTTTTTCATATGAACCTCAAAAAATATCTGTTCTGGATATACGAACTCCAAAACCTTCCAAACCTACATAATGATGCTCTTTAGAAGCATAAACAATAACAGAGCCTATTCCTAAATATTTTAAAATTTGTGATCCTAAACCAATTTTGCGCCATTCTTCTTCGCGTGCAATCGCCTGCACATGGTTTTCTGAACTGTTTCTTGTCATGTTTTGAATACCAACAGTTGATTGTATAACAGATCCTTCACGCAAATAAATAAATACGCCACGTTTTTCTTTTTCCATCATACGCCGCATTATCACCATAATATCTGAAGTTTGACAAAAAACGTCACTTATAATGTTTTCATGATGTAAATGCACAGGAATATTCTCACCCTCACGGACATCACCAAAAACAATTGCAATATGCTGAACGACTTCCCAAGGGAGTTGATAACTTTGAACAATAGCGGGACCTACGAATGTTTCAATAGGCATTTCTCCAACATGCTTGATCAATATTTCCTTACGTTGGCGGTAAGCAATTAAATCTGCAACCGTTATAATATGCAACCGATGTTCTTGCGCAAATTTCATAATCTGATCGCCATGTTTAACGCTTCCATCATCATTAACTAACTCACCGATAACACCAACCGGCGGCAAATTAGCTAATTTACATAAATCAACAGCGGCCTCCGTGTGACCTGAACGCATGAGCACTCCCCCTTCATGCGCAATTAAAGGAAAAACATGCCCTGGACGAACAAAATCATCCGCACTTGCATTTGAATTCGCAAGATTACGTACAGCTAATGTACGGTCATGTGCTGAGATCCCTGTTGTTATGCCGTGTTTAAAATCAACAGTAACCGTAAATTGCGTCCCATGTGCAGAGTTATTATCTGGTACCATAGGAGAAAGATTAAACCGTTTTGCTTCTTTTTTTGGCATAGGTGTGCACACAATACCTGTTGTGTGACGAAGAATAAACGCCATCTTTTCTTCTGTACAATGCGCTGCAGCAACAGTTAAATCACCCTCATTTTCACGGTCATCATCATCTGTCACCACAACAATTTCACCGCGTTCAAAAGCTTTAAGTGCAGAAACAATTTTTTTTTCATCATACGCCATTGTTCACCTTTTCAATCACCCAACTTGACCGCGATGTCTTAGATAATGGTCAGCAATAGCACAAGCAACCATCGCTTCACCAACAGGAACGGCACGAATCCCAACACATGGATCATGACGTCCCTTTGTTATAACGTCTATATCATGACCATCAACATCAATGGAACGACGAGGTGTTAAAATTGATGAAGTAGGCTTTACAGCAAAACGCGCAACAATTGGCTGTCCACTCGATATTCCCCCTAAAATACCTCCCGCATGATTTGATAAAAAAAGCGGTTTTCCATCATTTCCCATTCGCATTTCATCCGCATTTTCTTCTCCCCTCAAGCGGGCTGCCGCAAAACCATCACCAATTTCCACACCTTTTACCGCATTAATCGACATAAGTAACGAGGCAATATCTTGATCAAGCTTTGCGTAAATAGGGGCTCCTAAACCTGCCGGAACATTTTCTGCAACGATCTCAACAACCGCACCAACAGATGTCCCCTCTTTACGGAGTTTACTGATATAGTCACTAAAAATTTGAACCATCTCTGCATCAGCTGTAAAAAAAGGATTATTATCGACCTCTGACCAATCCCAACGATCACGATTAATATTATGAGGACCAATTGCTATCACTGCTCCTCGTACAATCAAACCAGGAACGATTTTACGAGCAAATGCACCTGCTGCAACACGTGCTGCCGTCTCCCGTGCCGAAGCACGTCCCCCGCCTCGAAAATCACGAATGCCATATTTAATATCATAAGTATAATCCGCATGTCCTGGACGATACTGATGAGCAATTGCTCCATAATCTTGAGAGCGTTGATCTGTGTTTCGAATCAACAGAGAAATTGGTGTACCTGTTGTCACCAATGTCGTTCCATCGTCTTGAACAACAACTCCTGAAAGGACCTCTACTTCATCTGGTTCTCGGCGCTGCGTTGTGTATTTTGATTGTCCTGGCTTGCGTTTATCAAGATAAGCTTGAACTTCTGCAAGAGTAAAAATAATTCCAGGTGGACAACCATCAATGACACAACCAAGAGCAGCACCATGACTTTCACCCCATGTTGTTACACGAAACAAATGACCAAATGTATTATGCGACATGAAAAAAGATCCATTTCTCTGTCAAATATATACGACGATAACGTATGTTGTGTGCTATACACAAAACAGCTCTTTTCTCCCAAATACTCTTGGACACCTTAAATTTGGTCAAATTACTGCTGTCTAATAAAATCTTATAAACCAAACTTTATTCTTTAACGACAGAAATGTCTGGGGCATCAACTGCCTTCATACCTATGATATTATAACCCGAATCGACATGATGGACTTCACCGGTAACAGAACGAGACAAATCTGAAAGAAAATAAAGTGCAGAATCACCAACCTCTTCAATTGTTACCGTACGACGTAATGGAGCATTATATTCATTCCATTTTAAAATATAACGAAAATCACCAATACCAGAAGCCGCTAACGTTTTAATTGGTCCAGCAGATATAGCATTAACACGAATATTTTGGGGACCTAAATCTACCGCTAAATATTTCACGCTCGCTTCAAGAGCGGCTTTGGCAACCCCCATTACATTATAATTGGGAACAACCTTTTCTGCACCATAATAGGTTAGTGTCAAGATTGAACCACCATCTGGCATCAATTTTTCTGCACGCTTCGTTAGAGCTGTTAGGGAATAAACGGAAATATTCATGGTCATCATAAAATTTGATTCGCTGATATCAATATAACGACCACTTAATTCATCTTTATCAGAAAAACCAATAGCATGAACTAAAAAATCAAGTTTTCCCCATTTCTTCTCTATTTCTCTAAAGACCGTATCAATAGAGACACTGTCAGAAACATCACAATGTCCACAAACAAATCCCTTTAATTCTTCAGCCAAAGGCTCGACACGCTTTTTCATTGCTTCACCCTGATAGGTAAAAGCAAGCTCTGCCCCTGCGCTACTTGCCGCTTTAGCGATTCCCCAAGCGATGGAGCGATTATTGGCCAACCCCAAAATTAAACCACGCTTACCGTACAATAAACCATTACCCTTAGCCATCAGCACTGCCCCATTGTTACTTAAAATTAGTATTATTCACCTGCCTATGACACAGGTCAACTTTTTCTTCAAGCAATTGGTTTAAAATCAAACAAAAACTACGCTTTTATATATAAAATTTTTAAAATTAATCTTGTTGCATTTGCAAAAACTGTTCTAGTGCGGCGGTATTTTCATCTCCCGGCAACATAATGCGAACATGCACATAAAGATCATCTCTTGTACCATTTTTTAAACGAAGCCCTTTCCCTTTCAACCGTAAAACGCGATCAGAACTTGACCACGCAGGAATCGTTAAAACCACACGCCCCTCCAACGTCTCAACTTCTTCTTTTGCTCCCAAAACAGCATGTTTAAGAGAAACTGGTAAATCAAGATGGAGTGCTCTTCCTTCAACCCGAAAACGAGGATGTTTTTGAATCTGAATGGTTATTAACGCATCACCTGCTTGCCCGTGAGGTACCTCTTCTCCCTGACCTTTTAAACGAATAGTCTGTCCGTCTTCAATATAATCTGGCAGTTTAATTTTTAACTTTTTTCCATTTGGAAAAACAGCTTCCACCTTTTCTGCGCCAACCATCTGCTCTAATGTTATGGCAAGATTAGCACGAACATGTGCTCCTTGTTGGGGACGGTTATAGTGTGTGGAATTCGAAAAGCTACCACCTCCTCCAAACAGATCGCGAAAAATATCACTCGCATCAAAACCTGCACCACCTGAAGAGGAAAAATCAAATCCCTTTGCTCTTCCTGAAAAGGGATTTTGTTTATTGCTAAAATTTTCACCAGCACCATAGGCTTGATAAAGCGGTTTTCCTTCCATATCAATTTCACCGCGGTCAAATTGTGCCTTTTTATCTTTATCACCTATAATTTCATAGGCTTGATTAATTTCAGCAAATTTCTCTTTAGCCTTTGTATCATCTTTATTATGGTCTGGATGATATTTCTTCGCTAATCTTCTAAATGCCGATTTAATCTCTTGCGATTTTGCGGTACGTGCCACACCCAGAATCGTGTAGGGATCACGCATATTGCCCTCTTTTCAATTTCTTCGTTTTCAAAATATCAACTGATACGTTGTTCAATATCCCTTATAGCTTCATCAGTCTATTCTAAAGAATAATTTCTTCTTTTCTCTTTATATGTCTATCAATAAACTAAAATACCAGATAAAATGAGACATTTATTTAATATAGCTCCTTGTAGTCTATGCTAAAGTAAAAAATAATTATACTACCATAGAAATACACGATAGCATTGGCTTTTTGAAAATAAGAAAAAATAGTACTGTAACGTCTTGATGATAAAGTAAATGAGAAAATGCCTCACCCATGCTCACTGATATTTGGAGAAACTATGAGCACAAAAATACCAACAGATGATCATTTTATGAAAATGCAAAAACCTTTTGAACTTTTCGCAAAGTGGCTTGAAGAGGCAACGATAAGTGAAATAAATGATCCGAATGCTATGGCATTAGCAACAGTTGACGAAACAGGACTCCCTAATGTTCGTATGGTTCTCCTCAAAGACTACAGTCCCCAAGGATTCGTCTTCTATACCAATTATGAAAGCTGTAAAGGACAAGAAATTTTAAAATCAATGAAAGCATCCTTAGGTTTTCATTGGAAATCACTCCGTCGTCAAGTCAGAATTAGAGGAATCGTTGAAAAAGTAAGTCAACAGGAAGCCGATGCCTATTTCCAATCGCGACCACGTGGTAGTCGAATTGGTGCATGGGCCTCTAAACAATCTCAACCTTTAGACAATCGTTTTGTGCTCGAAAAAGCAATTGCTCAATATACTGCGCGTTATGCTCTAGGCAATATTCCACGACCACCTTATTGGTCTGGGTTTCGTGTTAAACCCCTTTCTATAGAGTTCTGGTGCGATCGCCCATTTCGTTTACATGATCGTCTGCTTTTTACACGGGATTGTGTTGAACACAGCGATTGGAAAAGACAAAAACTTTATCCCTAATCCTTCAAGCTTCATCGTTATGAAGATTTTTTCTTCGCAACAATTAAACAAATATTTTTTATTCGAAAAATTCTAAAAGAAGATGATTTATTTTATTTAAATAGAAGAATTTTATTTTCACTGTAAAGGTTAATTGGTGATATTTTCTACTGTATTGCTTAAAAGTAGATTAGCAACAAGCTTATTAAAAAAAACATACTGTATTCAGTAGAAACTATGATTTTAGCTAACTTATTTTTAGACCGCAGGATAAAATATCATCCATATACCCCCACATACTAAACCAGCAAAAATCACAAAACCAATAAGCGAATTAGATTTGAAAAGCCTAAGGCATTGTGAACTATCATCTATATCAATGACTTTAATTTGAATAAACATATGGATGCTTGCCACAAAAATCCCCAAAAAACTAAGAACAGGAACTCCAGCTAAATAAAATGCTAGACTAACGAACATCACAAAACCACCATACAAAAATACTAAAGCACGCTTGGTTGCTTTACCAAAAAGAAGAGCCGTAGAACGGACACCAACAGTAATGTCATCTTCTTTATCTTGATGTGCGTAGATTGTGTCGTATCCTATGGTCCACAAAATTGATCCCACATAAAGCAAGATTGGTGCCCAGCTTAAACTTCCAAAGACAACAGCCCACCCCATTAATGCCCCCCAATTAAATGCAACGCCTAAAAAAAACTGCGGCCAATATGTTACGCGTTTCATAAAAGGATAAAATGCAACAGCTATCAATGACGAAATACCTAGAAAAAAACTAAACCTATTAAATTGTGATAAAACAACTAAACCAACTAAACATTGCACAAGTATAAAAACTCTTGCTTGCAACCGACTCACATGACCTGTCGGCAATGGGCGAGAACGTGTCCTTTCTACCTGAGCATCAATTTTATGGTCAATAAGATCATTCCAAGTACATCCTGCCCCTCGCATAGCAATAGACCCCAGAAAAAAAAGAAAAAGATACCAAACCCAATGAAGAAACATTGATAAAAGAGTATCGTAATGCATGTTATAAGAGAAAAAAGCCATTGTTGTTGACCAAAAACAAGGCCACATCAACAATTGCCAACCGATAGGCCGATCCCAACGCGCCAATTGCGCATAAAACCATAAAGAACGGGGAAGGAAGCTGTAGACCCATTGTTTGGAAGATGCATCCATAACCCGTCCTTGGCTATCATAGGACTGAACATGCGCGATATTTTTATTTTTTTTCATCAAATGATTTACCTTTGGTCTTGCGATAGAGACATTTCATTCTTATGAGAAAGGGATGAGATTAATTATCTTTTATGAGAGGAGCAAGCAATGAATATTCTTCTTATTGGCTCAGGTGGACGAGAACATGCTTTAGCATGGAAAATAGCAGCATCACCACTGCTAACAAAGTTATATTGTGCTCCTGGAAATCCTGCAACAACAGAATTTGGTGAAAATATTAATTTGAACATTGATGACCATCCCCTTGTTATTGATTTTTGTAAAGCACATTCTATTGATCTTGTAATTGTAGGACCAGAAGCACCCTTGGTGGCGGGTATAACAGACTCTCTTAATAGCGCTAACATCTGTGTATTTGGTCCTACTCAAAAAGCTGCTCAACTAGAAGGTTCAAAAGCCTTTACAAAAGATTTATGTCGGAAGAATAACATTCCTACAGGAAGTTACCAATGCTTTAATGATGCCTCTAAAGCTAAAGCTTACATTCAGCAACAAGGTGTTCCCATTGTTATTAAAGCTGATGGCTTAGCAGCTGGCAAAGGTGTCGTGGTTGCAACAACTATGGAAGAAGCGTTTAACGCAGTTGATGCCTGCTTCAAAAGTACATTTGGAGATGCAGGAAACAAAATTGTTGTAGAATCTTTTCTTGAAGGTGAAGAAGCAAGCTTCTTCTGCCTTTGTGATGGTAAAGTTGCTCTTCCTTTTGGATCTGCTCAAGATCATAAACGTGTAGGTGATGGGGATACTGGAGCAAACACCGGTGGTATGGGTGCTTATTCACCAGCGCCCATCATGACCCAAGAAATAGTGAATCGTACTCTCAAAGAAATTGTTGAACCAGCTTTAAAAAGCATGAAAGAAATGGGCGCCCCCTTTAAAGGTATTCTCTTCGTCGGATTAATGATAACGCAAAAAGGACCCGAATTAATTGAATTTAACGTACGATTCGGTGATCCTGAATGTCAAGTTTTAATGATGCGCCTCAAAGATGATATTTTGCCAATTTTTCTTGCTGCATCTCAAGGAAAACTTGAAAATAAGCCTCTTCGGTGGTCTGAAAAAACAGCTCTCACCGTTGTTATGGCTGCTAGTGGTTATCCAGACTCTCCCCAAAAAGGTACTGTTATCCGTAACGTTGATCAAGTAAACACTCTTCCCGATGTGAAAGTTTTTCAAGCTGGTACAGTGTTGCGTGATGGAGAACTCATTGCAAATGGTGGACGTGTACTCAATATAACTGCAACAGGAAAAACGATTACGCATGCACAAAAACGTGCTTATGAAGCTGTTGATTGTATTGATTGGCCAGAAGGTTTTGTTCGTCGAGATATCGGATGGAGAGCCGTTGCGCGAGAAAATTAAATCCTTTGAATATTCTTTTTTTACGATTTTCTTATTTTATATAAGAGCATGATACAAAAATTTTCTCACTGTTTTACGTTGACCATAACTTTGAAAAAATAAGTGTGCTTTCCTTTGAACAATCAAATACTGTAAATAGGATATCTACTCATGATAAAATAGGAAAATTTTCTGAATCTGAAGATGTAATATAAAATAATCATTTTACTGTTGTCTTTACTTTAAACGCATTTTCTCATCATTTTTATAAACACTTTCTTTCTTATAAAATCCTGAGGAAAAACGTATATACTATCATTCCTTTTATTTATCGCGTTTTTAGTGAAATTCCGCTTTTACGAAAAATAAAATGCCCAAAAAAGATAGTTATGTTATTCACATACAAATTCTTAAACAATATCTCTCATGCTTATCATTCCCATTTTACGACACTACCTGCAAATAGTATAAATCCATTCTGCCAGCTTTCTGGAATAAAAATAAAAACCTATACCATCATTGTATTTTCCAATTCTCAATATTACGATAACCCTTTCTATCTAAATGATTTTGATTATAAAAGAGAGATGAAATAAGAATATTCTGCAATATTCAAAGCTTTCATTCAACATGGAGAAATGATTTATAAAAAAAAATTCAAAAACACTTCCAGTAATCTTCTGGTGTTTTTAATAATGTGGCAAAAACCCAAAATTATACCGCAAAAAAACAGTTTCTATTGTTATGAAAACCGTTTTTACCTCTCTGAAAAAAGCGTTTTATATCATCGATTCCTGCTGCCAATGTATGGTGTCAAAAAACTCTCATTTACAATCATTGACTTTCTCTTTGTTTTCAAGAACCAAAAGTCACACCAAATCCCGTCTGTAAAGGTCTGAATTCTCATTAAGCGGGTTCCTCTTGCTTCCCACTCATATGCTGCACTTACACAAAGACCTACAAGCAAACTTAAGAATATTCGCCATATCTTCTAACAACACTTCATGTGTGAAGTTTACATGCCTTATGTTACCTCCCCAAACAACGATGTTTTACAGCACAACAAGATAAATGCTGACGGTCGTACAAAAATGAATGCATGTTAATTTACTGGAGTGCAATTCGATTCGCAATCACCAAACGCAAGCCTAACGGATTGCTATAACGAAGTAAAAAATGCTTTTGTTTAGAATGTGCTGTTGTACCAAAAAATCGATGTAAATCAGAACGATCTTTTACAACCAGAATGCGATTATCTTCATTGATCATAAGCATGGGAAGGCCATAAGTATCCGCCCATAACCGCCAATCCAGAAGAACATTATTCAAATCTCTGGAAACCAAAAGCGGTATACAAGCTTCCTCATCGGCATGAAGTAATTCTAATGAAACAGCTCTTTCTCCTGAACGCGTTTTTACGGTACGTGCTGCAATTCCTTGAAAATGATAAGGGGGTATTAAATGCGATAAGCTTGAAGGCATATCCGTTTTAAAAGAAACACCACGCTCATTTAACGAACAAATAACCTGATTACCCGTTTTGGATGAAAAATATGTCGTCGTTTGTGGCAAATGGCACGGATCTAACCGAAATTCAAGCACCGCTTTTGCCTGATTAAAGCATTGATTAGCCATATACATTATCCCAATTTATCTTAAATAACATACACCCTTTAGCAGCTTTTTCTCATTGGATTATTAAAAGTTTGAATAAAAAACAACTGGTTTCTTTTTTGGTTATTAAAATCTAAACAAAAATGCATGATCACCATTCTTGAATTATAATACTTTTCCAGGATTCATTATCCCTAAAGGATCGAGTGTTTTTTTAATCCCTTGCATAATATCCAATGCGACAGGCGATTTAAAAGAACGAAGTTCTTCGCGCTTAAGCTGACCAATTCCATGCTCAGCAGAAAATGCACCTCTATAGTCCACCACTAAACTATGAATGCGATGATTCATTGTTGACCATAACTGCAAAAACACTGTCGTATCAGCTCCTACAGGTTGTGTAATATTATAATGTAAATTTCCATCGCCCATGTGTCCAAAACAAATCACCTGTGCTCCTGGAGCAATATCTTCAACAATGAGCGCTGCCTCAGCAATAAAATCAGGAATAGAAGCAAGTGGGATTGCAATATCATGCTTAATGGACCCTCCTGCTAACTTTTGTGCTGATGATATACTTTCTCGTAATTGCCAAAAAAAATCTTGCTGTTTTAAAGATTGCGCAACAACTGCATCTTCTATCACCGCGTTCTTTAAAGCTTCTTCTAAAATAGTACTCAATACCGATAACGCCTCATCATTGCCTTGCAACGATGAAATGTTCATTAATACATACCATTCATGTTTCCGCTGAAGAGGAGGCTTCTCACACATCTTATAATCTAAAGCCATTTGCAAACTGGGATTTCCCATGAGCTCAAAACCTGTCAACATCCCTCCTCCATATTCTTGAGCCAGAGATAAAAACTCTAAGGCCTTCGCCGGACTATATAATCCCACCAAAGCAACAGCTTTTCCTTTTATTTTTGGAAACATCTTCAAAACGGCTGCGGTTATAACTCCCAATGTGCCTTCTGCACCAATAAAAAGATCTTTTAAATCATAACCGCTATTGTCTTTTTTAACAAAACGCAAATCATCTAAAATACGCCCATCCGGTAAAACAACTTCTAAACCAAGACAAAGATCACGCATATTGCCATAAGCTAAAACAGCTGTCCCTCCAGCATTCGACGAAAGATTTCCTCCTACTTGGCAAGAACCTTCAGATGCCAAAGAAAGAGGGAAAAAACGACCTGATTCATCCACTTTTTTCTGTAAATCCTGTAAAATAACACCAGCCTCTACAACAACAAAATTTCCCTCAAGATTTATAGCTCTAATCTTATTTAATCGCTCCATGGATAAAAGAACGCTCCCTCCTCCTTCATCTGGTTGTTGTCCCCCCACAAGCCCTGTATTTCCACCCTGTGGCACAATCGGTGTGCGCGTTTTGCTCGCTAACTGCATAATCGATGAGACCTCTGCGCAAGAAGATGGACGTAAAAGTAAAGGTGTTTTTCCATGAAAAAGCCCACGCTCTTCAAGCAAATACGGTGCAATCAAAGCTTGATCCGTTATAGCATGCTTAGCACCAACAATTTCCCTAAACCCTTCAATTAATTCCTGCTCCATGTTCATTTCTCCTTTGGAGCCGCAGCCCGTATAAGACGATCATTGATAGCCTCTCCTAATCCGTATGATGGAATAGGTTCTACTGCGATACATCTCACTTTAAATGAATCTAATTCCTTCATATATTGAAATAAATGAGAGGCTGCCTCTTCCAACTTTCCATCTTCGCTAAGGTTTAAAATAGAAACGGCATTTTCAGCCCCCATAACACGCTTTGAACCAAATGCTAAAAGCGCTTCACCATTTTCCACCTTTTCTACATTCAAACGAACCGTAGCATTGGGAGCATAATGCGATTTTAACATCCCAGGAGCTTCAATCGCCGCCCTTTGATCTATCCGTTTTAAAGGCTTCCCCACAACCTCTTCAATTTTATCAGCCGCAAGCCCCCCTGGACGCAAAAGATAAATATTTTCACCACAAATTTTAATAATCGTTGATTCCAGCCCTATTTTAGCAGGTCCTCCGTCCAATATCAAAGGAACAGATTCCCCCAAAGATGCAAAAACAGCCTCAGCTGAAGTAGGGCTAAGACGCCCCGATTGATTCGCACTAGGAGCAGCAAGTGGACGGCCAAAATGTTGTACCACTTCCGCAAAACGACTGTCTGGAAAACGAACAGCCAAGGTATTCAAACCAGAGGTTGTTAAAGGATGGATATTATGCTGTTCCTTTAAAGGCAAAACCAATGTCAAAGGCCCTGGCCAAAATTCCTCTATTAATTGGCGTGAAAGAAAGTCAATTTTAACATAACGTTCCGCCATTTCGATGCCGCTAACATGCGCAATAAGAGGATTAATTTGTGGACGACCCTTTGTAGAGTAAATAGAAGAAATTGCCCTCCCATTGGTTGCATCGCCCGCTAATCCATAAACAGTTTCCGTTGGTAACGCTACTAACTTCCCTTGTTCAAGAAGCGCTATTGCCTCTCTTATCGAAGCACTATCGAGTGGTAGAATCGTCATGACACATCATTTCTATAACACTCTTTTAGTGATATTATGCTCTTTTTTATTCATATATCACATTGATTTATATGTTTTTTTAAGTATGGGGTTCATAAATAAAGGTTAGGGAATAGGATTTTCCAATATTCTTCTACAAAACATATCTTATTCTTCTAACTTTCTCTAATAATTTTTTGAATTTTGCTAAGTTCTCTTGTGAAAAGCTATTGTTGAAACTCTTGACATAGACTTAACGTGCAGTACATTGCACTACAATTGAATAGGGGATTTAGAAATGGGAAAAATTCAAGCCCGCATACCTGATCAAGTTCAAGAAATTGCAAGTGCAGTTATTAAGTCTACGGGTTTAACTGTATCGGATGCAGTACGCATGTTTATGACCCGCATTGCTAGAGATCGAACATTACCGCTTGGATCTTTCAACCAAATCCGGAAACATTACGAGCTATCGAGGATGCCGAAATGGGATGCGTCGAACGTACATCATTAGACAGCTTAAGGACCATGATACGCGAAGATAGAACCGAAATGCGTAAATCTGAAAAGAAAACCTAAGCTTGCTATATTGTCTATACGCGTTCATTCCGGTCTGACCTTAAACGTGAAAGCAAAGGTAGGTATGCTAATACACTAGAGAAGGATTTGCTGCTTGTAGTCAAAGCGTTAGCGGAGAATGAACCGCTAAAAGCGCATTGGAGAGATCATGCGCTAACAGGTCAATGGCGCAATTGTCGTGATTGTCATATCAAGCCAGATTTAGTTTTGATCTATCGAAAGCCAGATGCCAAAACACTAGAGCTTTTACGACTTGGTTTGCATTCTGAACTACGCTTATGATTGGATCTCCAATTCATAGTAAAAAGAATTTTTCGTAGTTTTGCTTGTATGTCAGTTTTTCTAATTTTTTGAGAACCATTGTTTTAAATGTGCGAAGATGTTGTCTATTGCATCCATGAGGCGTGCAAAATCAAGGATAAGCAAAAAAAGAAAAAATGCTATCCACTTCATCAAGCGAGACATCATTTTCACGCTTTGATAGGTGATGATCATTTCTTGAAGCATTTCTTTTCTACTTCTGTAATTTCTATATCGTCTTGTGTTTTTTTTCTAACCATGTTTCCACCCACACAAGCGTTCACCTAGATTATTGTGCTTTAAGATCTCTCTTACTAAATTGGAACTGATGGTGTTCAGATCTTGCTGGCTTAAATAAATAGGTAACCAACCAACACAAGAAGAAGCATATTTATTTGTCGCGCAATCAATCAAAGAGAGCAGCACGCACATCAGCAGCACTTTTTTGATTAACTTCACTTTCCACCGCCAAACGTGTTGTGGCTGCTTTTAAAGCTTTTTCTGTTTGCTTTTGTTGTTCTGCTTTTTTTCCAAGAGTAAAAGCTCTTGCTAAAATCATAAAAAAAAGCGGCTAAAGCCGCACCTGTTAGCATCAGATTTCTTTTCATCCATAAGATTCATAGGCAGTGCTCCTGAAAACGTTTAGCAACAAAGAAAATGCCAGCATATGCGGCTCAAACCATAATGGCGGCTAAAGCCCATTGAACTAGACCATTGCCCGCTAAAAAACCGCCAAGACCTGAGAAAGAACCAATAATGGGTGCCAATGCTTCTGCTTTACCCCCCGTTTCTACTGTTTGATAATTAGAAGAAACACAAGCCCCTTTCGTCCATAGCCCTGCCTCTGATACACGCCGGAGTACAAGACCTTGTAAACGTTTGCCTCTTGGCTTTGGTCCATTTTCTGCAATTCGGTTGGTACAGCTTCATAATCACCCCGATTAAGCCTTTTAAGCAATGTTCTATAGCCTTCTTGAGGGCTTAACGTGTTGCCTATGATTTTCATGGCAAGATCTGGATATTGTGTGAGTGCTTGCGCATCTTCATCGCTATACCCTTTAGAGCGTAAAAATTGCAAAGTTTGTTTATGTTGTGCGCGTTCCTTGTTGCCCTGCCGCATAAGGATAAATGCATTTGAAAAACTTTCTTGTGGTGTCTTTCCTAACGCAAGCCCTGCAAAAAAAATCCATTAAATGCTCGGAAAATTCTGATTTTCTAAAACGCTCCCATAAGCTACTTGGATTTGCTCCTGTCTGAACAAAGTTATCAAGTGACTTGATATAATCTGTTTTTTGTTCAAGATCACCACTTGCTTTTAAATGCTCCTCTTCTGGTAAGTGTGCATTCAAATGTTTTTCTTCTCCTATAGGTGCATCAAAAAGCTTTTCCTCATCATTTCCAGAATCATTTTTCAAAGAGTTTTCCGCTATAGATTTCTCATTAAGTTGAGCAATATAATCCATCACATTTTTTTGCTGTCGCCCAGCTTCATCCCCACTAGACTGATCAATGTTCCCAACAAGTGGAGATTGAGGAATCATTGATGCAACACCTCCCTGCTCTGAGAAGTCATGTTTTTGTTGCTCCGGCACCTCTTGTATCTTAACAGTATTCTTTGAAACATCCAGCAATGGAGGCATTTGGCGTTTTAAATCATCCATAGACATAATCAATTCTGCTGGCGTTTTTTCCCAGCTCGTTCTGTCCCTGCTTGAGAACCGCGAATAAGCTCTATAGGACTCAATTTTTGCGGAGTATTATCCCCATTGCTCGCATCAAAAGGGTTTGTGCGACAAGCAGCCCGTTCTAAAAAAACTTGGCTTGTATCGTCCTGCCAACGGTGTGCTTGGAGGCGTAGAAAGCTTGTTCGAACAAATGCTTTGGCAATTGATACATACCCTGATATATCAAGGGACGCAAAAATTTTGGATCAAACAACTTTAAAAGAGAATTTGTGTTTTCTTGTTCCATCACTGCACCCTTTCCATCTCACAGCCACGCTTGCTATAATCTACATGCAAAAAACCTATCGCCTTATGCAAGAAAACAGCTTCAGGTTTTGACTTCAAAACATCTTGTGCCATCACCCCGCGATAACGCTCTGGATAGCCCCTGTAGTTATACTCATAGAGTTTGTATCCATCTCGCTGCCCTACTCGTACGATATTTTCTTTCGCTCTGATGTTGCTAAGCCCAGCAAAAGTACCAAGGATAGTTCCAACATTTCCAACAATCTCCTACGGATTAGGTTTTGGCTACAACAAGATATTGATTTATAATGATAATTCACTGTTTTGTATGTTGAGTGAGAGTCCCGAATAACGTAAGATTCTCTCATTTCAAATCTGTGTATGCTGAATCAATCAAAACCACTCGCT
>NZ_JBHIPD010000015.1:0-30539 GCF_042195865.1 Bartonella sp. AP36NXGY
GCCTCTGTTAAAAGTTGCTTTGCTTTTTGGAGATCAAGTTTAAAGGGTTGTCCCTCTTTTTCATCCAAAGCTCCAAGGTTACCAAGAGGAATAAAACTTGCACGTGGAATACCAACATCTTTGAGAAGAGTCTTACCGAGTCCTTCATAGTCAATAAGATAGCGCATCGCCAAACGCACTTTTTCATTGGCAAAAATAGGGTTTGTCGCATTAAATCCCCATATGATCATGGAGGGCGCCAAAACTTTTTCAACTTTAATATCCGTTGTTGCTTGGAGATCTGCCAAATCCTCTGGCATCAGATTACGTGCAACATCGATATCATGTTTTTCCAATAATAAACGTTGCGTTCCAGGCTCCGCGACATGGCGAATTAAAATCTTCTTCAATTTAGGCACCTCCCCCCAATAATTGGAGCTTGCACGCAACAAAATTCCTTCTCCAGGGCGCCAACTCTCTAGCTGATAAGGACCAACACAAGCAGAATGACTGGCCAAATATCGGTTTCCCATATCACCATCTTGTTCGTTTTTCATGAGTGTCTCACGATCCAGCAAGGCAGCAGTGCGATTAGTGGAAATATTGCTAAGAATGAGCTCTGCTGGATAAGGTTTATCAAATTTCATCACCACCGTTTTGTCATCCGGTGCTTGAAAAGCCTCATCAACGTTTTGTTCTGTAATCCCATATTCATTAAATGTTGCTGCATTAGACAATTTCAATTTGACAACCCGCTTCATACCCCAAACAAGATCATTGGCATTCGCAGGACGACCATCATAAAACTTTAAACCATCACGCAAGTGAAAAGTAATCACCGTACTCTGATCATCACTTGAAACATCCCAGCTCTTCGCTAACGAGGGAACCATTTTAGCCGCATCATCTGTAGCAGAAACGACTAAATTATCACAAATATTGTTAACCACTTCAATTCCATAACGGTCATTGAGTTGTGCAGGGTCAAATGTATTTATTGGATCGAGATTCCAAGCCATCACAAGCGTATCGGCGGGTGTTTTTGCTGAAACTTGTTGCACAAACATCCCCATTGCAAGAACAGCAGAAACAAAAGAACTGCCCTTTTTCAATATTTTTCTTTTCACGTTCATAGAATTTTCCTTTTAACGTTTATTGTATAAATTCTCCATGCAGCAAAACGTGCTTAATTTAAGTTTAGACGAACGATAGGCTCCTAAAGACCAAACTTTAAAATCTTCAAGAACAAGCACCTCTTGCCAATGACTCCTCTTGTCTACACTTATAAGCCAAACTAAAACATACAAAGGAAAACACTCTAATATACAATGAATGCTCACCAACAACAGAGCTTAATCACGATATCATAACGCCTACTATTGAAGACTATAAAACCTGTATTTTTTCTATCTTGTTAAGCAAGCTTGTCTCGTATTTCTTCCGGCGTTTTCTATACCATCAAAGCACTACCCCTTTTAGCTCAAGTACCTTAATAACAACGAGCCTTCATAACAATTTGACGATTTGATAAAACAGAAAAATTCGTTAGTTTGCCAAATGCAACGACTTTTATTCCTTCTTCAAAAGAAAATTTAATTTTTTCATCACTCCCCGTAAAATAACACCCTCCAAATGACATCTCATCATCTTTCAAAGCAAAAGAAAATATAAACACCATAAAAAACTGATATCCCTTGTGTACCCCCATAACAAAACTTTCCTTCAACATCGCAAAACCTTTGCACCTTTAGCACCACTAAATTCGGCGATATTTGTTACACTTCGTTTCTTTATGTTATACTCAGTTTTTTAACAAATAAATTGACCACTTTCTAATTCAGAAAAATTGAAATATCGATCTTAACATCCACTTAAATACACCTCTAATGAGAATGAAAAATATCTTTAAACGAATGTCTTGAAAAGACATTCAACAATATATCACACATTACCTATGATCTTCGGCGCATTGCAAAGCTTAAAATTTATACAATACGCCGAATATATCATGACGATGCCCTTTATCTATTGAACAGCATTGAAGACACTCTTATTTTTCAATTTTACTATAAAAAATATGTGGCGCACTATTCCAAACCCACTTTTTGATATCAGGCGTCATCGCGATAACAGTATATTTCTGAAAGATAAACGCATAAGGTCCTTTTTGCATCAATTCACGTTGTAAATCAGCATAGAGTTGTGCCCGTTTTTGCGGATCTTTTTGAAACAATGCATCCTGAACCTTTTGATTCATCGTTTCATCCAAATACCCATATTGCCAACTAGGATAGGCGGTATTTTTTGCCTCAAGCCGATTATCTGGATTATAAACAAGACGTGAAGCCATAGTATGAGGATCCGCAGAATCATTATTCCATCCGACAAAAATCGTATCAAAAGCCCGTGCATAAAGTTTAGAAAACAACTGTGTACCGGCCATCCGTTCAATTTTAAGACGCACCCCCGCCTTTGCGGCACTATCTTGGAGTGACTGAGCAAGCAACACCCTATAAGGAGCATTTGATACGAGAAAATTTGCCTCAAACCCATTCGGATAACCAGCTTCTGCTAAAAGCTGCTTAGCTTTTGCAATATCAAGTTTAAAGGGTTGCCCTTCTTTTTCATCTAAAGCCCCAAAGTTGCCAAGAGGAATAAAACTGGCCCGTGGAACACCAACACCTTTGAGAAGCTTCTTGCCAAGACCTTCATAATCTATGAGATAACGCATCGCCAAACGTACTTTTTCCTTAGCAAAAATAGGATTTGTCATGTTAAATCCCCAGTACATCATAGATGGTTCTAACACTTCTTCGATTTTAACATCTGTTGTTTTTTGCAGATCTGCAAGATCTTCAGGGGTCAAATCACGAGCAACATCAATATCATGTTTTTGCAACAACAAACGTTGTGTTCCGGGCTCTGCAACATGGCGAATTAAAATCTGCTTCAGTTTAGGCGCTTGTCCCCAATAGTGAGAGCTTGCACGCAACAAAAGAGCTTCTCCAGAGCGCCAACTTTTTAACTGATAAGGACCAACACAAGCAGCATGACTTTTCAAATACTGATTTCCAAAATCGCCATCTTTTTCATGCTTCATAATTGTCTGACGATCAAGCAAAGCTGTTGCCGGACTTGCAACAATATTATTAAGAATGAGCTCTGCTGGATAAGGCTTATCAAATTTCATCACCACTGTTTTCTTATCTGGGGCTTGCAAAGCATCATCAACATTTTGCTCTGCAATTCCATATTCATTAAAAATTGCCGCATTACCCATCTTCAATTTGACAATCCGCTTCATACTCCAAAGAAGATCATTGGCATTGGCTGATCGACCATCATTAAACTTCAAACCATCACGTAAATGAAAAGTAATCACTGTACTGTGATCATCACCTGAAACATCCCAATGTGTTGCTAAAGCGGGAACCATTTTAGCAGGATCATTTGTCGCAGTACTGACCAAATTATCACAAACATTGCGAACAATTTCACTTCCATAAACATCATTAAGTTGTGCGGGATCAAACGTACTGATTGCATCAAGATTCCAAGCCATCACAAGGGTATCAGCGGGTGTTTTTGCTGAAACTTGTTGTGCAACCATCGCCAAAGCTATAAAAGCAGAAACAAGAGAGCTGCTATTTTGTAATATTTTTTTCTTCAAGTTCATAGACTTTTCCTTTTAAAGTTTACTATATAAATTTCCCACACAACAAGCACATGCTTAATAATAAGGTTAGATGATCCATAAGCGCCTCAAACAAAGTATTATTAAAACCTTCAAACAACACCACTTACCAACCACGGACTTCTACCCATGGCTATAAGCCAAGACAAACCAAAACATGCAACAACAAACACTCTGACATACAATGAATGCTCCCCCATAACAGAGCCTATTCATGATGTCATAACGCCTACGATTGAAGACTATAAAACCACTACTTTCTCTCTTTTGTCGGGTAAGCTTGTCTCTTCTTTCCTCTCGCCTTTTTATGCCATCAAAAGACTCTTCTTTGTTAGCTTAAGCGCCTTAATAACAAAGAGCTCTACTAACAATTTGACATTTTAACAAAACAGGAAAATTCACCCATCAACCGACATGACCTCCTCCCCCTACAAGAGGAATTTTGAATTTTTCCATAATCCTCTGCCAAATAACAGCTTGTAAATTATATTTTATTTCTAAATAAAAGGAGCATGGGCTCCCCCTGATATTCCTTTACGCACCCATACATAACAAAACTTTTTTCCACATCGTATTTTTAATATCTTTGCTCCTTTAACAACACTCAATTCATTGCTTACATTTTTTCAGAAAAAAGATCTTTTCAATGCACTAAGGTTGAAATATCTAAATATAATACCTATATAAGCACACCCTTATTAGAATAGATAGTCTTTTTTTAAGTAAACTGTCTTGAAATATTATTTCTATACACGATAATAATAAGTTCGTTACAAAATCTTCAATATACTACAACTCTCACTCTGATGTGAAACATCGAAACGTTATAAAATTTCTCTACAAATTCTCGAGACGAAAGGATATCCCTTCATTTAACAAAAGAAGCGCCATGAAAATATCGCAAAAAATGCAATAAAACATGTGTATATTTCAAAAACCAGCACCGTTAACCAGACTAAGGTGATAAACTCAAAAAAGTAAGAAAAAATAAAAAAATGTTTTTCCTTTATGATAATAACATCGCTGTACTATGATAATACAATAAAAAACACGATCTTCGAAAGTATCTTAGAATGAAGCGAAAAAAAAAATTATTAAATTCTTTTCATGCGTTTCTTGGAGAAAAATTAAGCCGCGTTAGTCTAAAATTGCTTATTCTTTCATTCTTCATTGGCATCGTAATGAATTTTTTGGGATGGACACCTCGAAACCTCATACAAAAAATAGTAGATTTTTTTCAATCACTATGGGAAGCAGGATTTATAACGCTTACAAATTTCTTCCATATAACTATGACAGGAGCTATTGTTGTTGTGCCTATTTTTCTTATCTTACGAATTTTTCATAAAAAATAAAAGCCTTAACATTTTCCTTGCGTTAATCTTTTCGAAAAATCAAACGACATAAAAATCCTGTAGTAATAGCAATAATCACTGCAACAATACCGTATAAAAAACGATACTTGTGCGCTGCATAAAAAATTGTATAGGTGATATGTGCTTTAACAATTTCAAGAGTCGTTGTTGCACTATCAATAAACTGTCCATCACGAAAAAGATAAGCACGAACTTTATAATGTCCAACCGGGATATTTGCTGGCAAACGAAAATGCGCTGTGAAAAGTGTGTCAGAACCAAAACGAACCCCACCCACTTCCTCATAATAAAGGCTTTTAGCTTTTTGCAATTTTATAAGTTCATCGCGAAAGGTTTGTATTTTTTTCTGATCTTGTTCATCCGTCTGCAATGGCAAATAGAGTAATCCTAACCCTAAGCGTTTATAATCTTCAATGCTCGTAATATCGTCAATTTCACGTGTTGTGACCATAGAGTAAAAAAGAGGAACCTTTTTAAAAATAAGAGAATCTGTATTGACCCATACACCGGCATTGCGTTTTTTTTCTCGCATCACCATTGTCCGATCTTGTCCCTCTAAGCTTACAACAATATCATAACGGTTCTGTCGAGAATATAACGGATCAATATTTTCTAAAACACCAGCAATATAAAGATCACGACCAGCAAAATTTGCATCCACAGTAATCGTATTCGTTGTTACAATAATTTGGACAGTTTCGTGGTCAACTTGATCAATGAATGTAGCTGGCGTCCCAACATGTGACCATGTAGAAAAAGAAATAAAACAAAAGCAACCTGTAATGATGTATAAAGAAAATAATCTACCCATTTTTATCTCATAAGAATATCCAGAGAGAAAAGATTATCAGGGCGTATAAATAATTGAAAAGCAAGACGCATACACACAATCAACACTAAAAATGCAAGTGCCATACGCAATTGTTCAGCCTTTAACTTCCGTCCAACCCGTGTTCCATATTGCGCACCAATACTTCCTCCAAGCATTAACAAAAAAGCCAAGACAATATCAACGGACTGATTAGTCATACTTTGCAAAACTGTCGTGAAAGAAGACACAAATGTAATCTGAAAAAGTGAAGTCCCAATCACCACACTGGTTGGAACACGCAGAAGATAAATCAATGCTGGTATCATAAAGAACCCCCCACCAATTCCCATAATAGAAGACAACAACCCCACAATGAGACCAATCCCTAAAACTGGAATAATGCTAACATATATCATAGATGTCCGAAAACGCATTTTTAAGGGTAAGCGATGAATCCAATTATGTCGACCAGCAAGACGAATATTGGCTTTTCCTGCCTTACGCTTGCGCATCATATCATACCAACTTTCAACGATCATCAAGCTTCCTACACTTCCAAGAAGAATCACATAAAGAAGCGAAATCATTAAGTCTAATTGACCTAACTTTTTCAAAACAGAGAAAACCTGAATCCCGATTAAAGAACCAATCCCTCCTCCAATCGCCAAAAGAATACCAAGTTTAATATCGAGCGTACGTCTTCTAAAATGTGTAATTGCTCCTGTTACAGATGAAGCAATCATCTGGTTAGCACCTGTTCCAACAGCAATAGCAGGAGGAATATTATAAAAAATCAATAACGGCGTGATAAGAAACCCACCACCGATTCCAAAAAGTCCTGAAAAAAAACCAGCAACGACTCCCATACCAATCAAGATCAGCATATTGAGTGACATTTCAGCAATTGGTAAATAAATACTCACTTACAGAACCTTCAAGATAATTTGAGGTTTTTTTACAATTAGAGAATCCTTCTCCAATTATCCTCTTTTCCAATAATCTCTGTTGCGTGTTTAAAAGGATAATTTTAGTTGCTATAGCTTCCGCACAAACACGAATGCGCAATACATTTCACATCTATTAACATCAACATCATAAAAATTAAAAAAAACGAGCTCCTTTTAAAAAGCTATAAAAACATAACGTTATCGCTACCACAAATGCAACGGTTAAAAAACAAAGAACACCTTTTTTTAGCAAATAAGATAAAAACGACACATGTTCCCGAGACTGCGTCCTTAAAGAAGAAAAATCATTCTCAATGCAATGATTAGATGCCTGAGCACCCATCATCCCCTTTTCTTTTATCACAGCATGCTTCACTACTCCCTCAACCTTTTTAAAAGAAGATTGCAGAGCATCACTGGGCAAAGGGCTTCTATTTTCTTGCTGCAACGTATTTTCAACATTTGTTTGGAGTGAAATTATGCTGTTTTCTTTCGAATAATTTTGCACCTTTTGAAGTAATAAGCGTTCTTGATTTCCCTCACATTCCATGTGAGCAAGTTTTTGTACAACAGAATCAGGTGATTTTGAACGAGACACCCGTCGTGTTACCGCTGCTTCTTCTAAGCTTTTTTTTTCACTCTGCAAACTTTGAACAATTGTTTTAATCTGCTCTAAAGACTGGAAAAGCTTTTTTTCTCTTTGACGACGTATATAATGTTCAGCCAAAATGGCCCGACTAATATCATCTAAGTAAGATTTAAAATGCTCTTCTACCGAATTCTGCTGCATTAAAGAACGAGGCGAATGCTTCATTTGCATTTGCGCATAAACGGTGCGTAATTTTTGAGCAATATCCGACATCGTTACTTCTACAGAAGTATCCATTCTCTCTTTCTGTTCAACAAAAGAAAAGACTTTATCGTTCCTAACCTGTTTGGTCGCCTGGTCGATCGTATGACCCTTCGTATTCACAAACGCCTACCCCTCATTAACCTTTTTGAAAAGAATCGCAACAAATGATGAGAAAGTGTGCTCTATTTTAGTAAATAGAGCTTTAAGAACTTCCAAAAACTTTTTTGTTAGAAATATTTTCCCCAATCTTTATCTAAAATATTTGAAAGAAAGATCTTTAATTTTTCTGTCTTCAAGATTTGAAGAGCAAAATCATTCCCCCATTTTTATCTTTTTCACTTAATTTTTCATTGCATAAAGGACCTATTGCACCATCATAAACAAAGCATAAGAAACTAAAAAAGAATATTCTCACAAGACAGTTTGATTTTTTTACTTTTTATTCAAGCAAATAAGGCAATTATGGCAATGCAAAAATATGAAGATTGAAAATGACGACGAGAAAGTACAAGTAAACATAAAAAAGCTTATACGAAAGAGAACACAAGTTATAAATTGAGACTTCATTCTAAACAATTTGGTTTCTTATGAGTATTGCTATAAACTTGTAACATACAAACAAAGAGGATCATTATGAAGATAATTGTCGCTGTCAAACGTGTTGTTGATTATAACATCAAGATACGCGTCAAACCGGATAGTACAGGCGTTGATCTGTCTCACGTAAAAATGTCTATGAATCCTTTTGATGAGATAGCCGTGGAGGAGGCCATTCGCCAAAAAGAATCCGGTAAAATTTCAGAAGTTCTTCTTGTTTCAATTGGCCCAGAAGCAGCTCAAGAAACTCTACGAACAGGACTTGCAATGGGAGCTGATCGCGCACTTCTTGTCACAACGGATCAAACACTTGAACCCTTAGCAATTGCTAAGATTCTCAAAACCATTGTTGATGAAGAAAAACCCGACATGGTCTTTTTAGGAAAACAAGCAATTGATGACGATAGCAACCAAACAGGACAAATGCTCGCTGCTCTTCTTGGGTGGGGACAAGCAACTTTTGCCTCACATCTTAACATAGAAAATGGGCATGCTACAGTTACTCGTGAAGTTGATAATGGAACACAAACCCTTTGTCTTCCCCTTCCCATGGTTATGACCGCCGATCTACGGCTCAATGAACCGCGTTACACCTCTCTCCCCAATATCATGAAAGCAAAAAAGAAAATCATTGAACAAAAATCTCTTACTGATCTTGGCGTCGATACGAAAGCACGCTTAATAATTTTAAGCGTTGAAGAGCCAAAACCCCGTCAATCCGGTATAAAAGTGGCAAATGTAGTAGAACTTGTCAGAGCCTTAAAACAGAAGAACTGCATTTAATATTCTCACCACTAGAGTAAAAGCAACACTCACATAAAAGGGCAAAAACTTATGGCAATTCTTTTATTGGCCGATCATAATACAGAAGAAACAGCAAAAGCACTCACCGCTGCACGCGTACTCAGTAATGATATCGATATTCTGATTTGCGGAGAAAAAATTCAAACGATAGCGGAAAATAGTGCTAAACTTAATGGTGTGCGGCAAGTTCTTATTGCAAAAGCAGACTATTTAGCCCATCAACTTGCCGAGCCTATGTCAGATACAATTCTCATGTTAGCAAAGGATTATGATGTGATCATGGCAGCATCCAGCAGTACTGGGAAAAATGTGATGCCGCGCGTAGCAGCTCTTCTTGATCTTATGCAAATTTCAGATATTACCGCCATTCTTTCACCCAATACCTTCAAACGACCAATTTATGCAGGCAATGCATTTGAAACTGTACGCACCAATGATTATAAAAAGATTATAACAGTTCGCACCGCTTCTTTCACCCCAACGCCTTCCCAAAATAATTCTGCTCCCATTAAAACAATAACACCAGCTCCCAATCCAAATCTTTCTTCTTTCGTAAAAGCAGAGACAAACAAAAGTGATCGTCCTGAGCTCACCTCAGCACGTGTTATTATATCAGGCGGGCGTGGTCTTGGTTCTCAAGAGAAATTTATGGCCCTGCTTCTTCCTCTTGCAAACAAATTAAATGCTGCTTTAGGTGCCAGCCGCGCAGCAGTGGATGCAGGCTATGCTCCCAATGATTGGCAAATTGGACAAACAGGAAAAGTCGTTGCCCCTGAACTCTATATCGCCGTTGGCATTTCCGGTGCAATCCAGCATGTAGCCGGTATAATGGATGCACAAATTATTGTTGCCATTAATAAAGATGAAGAAGCTCCCATCATGCAAATTGCCGATTACACCCTTGTAGGTGATCTCCACCAAATTATTCCAGAATTGGAGAAAGCTTTATAAGCCATGAAAGCACCTCTGCATGACCAACGTGAAAGTATGGAGTTTGACATAGTCATTGTCGGAGCAGGACCTGCAGGGCTTTCTGCCGCAATTCGTTTTAAACAAATTAATCCTGAGCTTTCTGTCACAATTGTTGAAAAAGGAACCGAAGTTGGTGCACATATTCTCTCTGGCGCAGTTGTTGACCCCATTGGTATCGACACACTCTTACCAGAATGGCGAAATGATAACGACCATCCCTTTACAACCCCTGTCACACAGGACCAATTTTTTTTTCTAAAGCCTCAAAAGTCCACAGTATTTCCCAATATTTTGCACCCTAAAATCTTATCAAATAACGGATGTTATATCGTTTCGCTTGGGAGCGTCTGCCGCTGGCTAAGCAAAAAAGCTGAAGCGTTGGGTGTTGAAATCTATCCTGGTTTTGCAGCAACAGAACCCATCATCCAAAAAGATAACGGAGCTATCATTGGTGTTCTCACCGGTGATATGGGGCTTAACAAAGATGGAACCCCTGGAAAAAATTATATGCCTGGGATGGCTTTATTAGCAAAATATACTCTGATTGCGGAAGGAGCACGCGGCTCAATTGCAAAACAACTGATACAACATTTTAATCTTAGCAAAAATCGAGAACCACAAAAATTTGGTCTTGGTCTCAAGGAGCTCTGGGAAATTGCCCCCAACAAACACCAACGCGGTTTAGTACAACATTTCACTGGTTGGCCCCTAGACAATAATACCGGTGGCGGTGGCTTTATTTATCACCAAGAAAACAATATCATTTCTGTCGGTTTTGTTGTGCACTTAGATTACAAAAATCCTTATCTTTCTCCCTTTGAAGAATTTCAACGTTTTAAAACACATCCAAAACTCTATAAAATCTTTAAAGGCGCAAAACGTCTTTCCTATGGTGCACGTGTTATCAGCGAAGGAGGTTGGCAATCTGTACCAAAACTCACCTTTCCTGGTGGGGCGCTTATTGGCTGCTCTGCTGGATTTGTCAATGTTCCTCGTATCAAAGGATCACACAATGCCATCTTATCTGGCATATTAGCTGCCGATAAAATGGCTACCGCTCTTGCACAAGGGCGTGCCCATGATGAGGTTAAAGAAATCGAAGAACAGTGGCGAAAAGGGCTCATTGGCAAAGATCTTTATAAAGTGCGAAATGCCAAACCGCTTTGGGCAAAATATGGGACAAAATATGGAATTAAACTTGCTGGTTTTGATATGTGGTGGCAACAACTGTTCGGATTTTCCTTATTTAAAACACTCTCCCATGGAAAGGAAGATTATGCATGCCTTGAACCAGCAGAAAAATTTCAACCCATTTCTTACCCAAAACCAGATGGCGTTGTAACCTTTGATCGCCTTTCAAGTGTTGCCCTTTCCAATACGCATCATGAAGAAAATCAACCTTGTCATTTAAAAATAGCCTCATTAAAAAAACAAAAAGACTCTGAATATGCAATCTATGGAGGACCCTCTACACGCTATTGTCCCGCCGCTGTCTACGAATGGCTAGAGGATAATGATCATCTGACTTATATGATCAACGCTTCAAATTGCATACATTGTAAAACATGCGATATCAAAGATCCAAACCAAAATATCACTTGGATCTGTCCGCAAGGTAATGAGGGCCCCTTCTATCCCAATATGTAATTCCCCAATGTATAATCATTGTTCATTTTCCTAAAATTGAAATATACAAAACACATTGAATAAAAATATTTCCCAGATCAGAAATCTATCAATCACCTTCCTTCATACGTTCTTTCACAATGTAAAAAGAACTCTATTCTCATATAAAATACTCTCTTCACCGCATGAATTTTTTCAATAGAAAAACATAACATATTTTTATCAAAATTTTTTTATTTAAATGACAAAACAATAATAAATATATTCTTGACAATTCTGCGATAAAGGAACAGCCGCGGTTCTCGAAAACCTGAAGGAAAATAAGCCCGTTCTACTTTACCCCCTCTCCCATATGATCCAAAATGCTTTTAGCCCTCTCATAAGAAACATCAGTCGTTTTAACTAGCCAAGAGCAAAACCTACGGAGGTACAATTCAAGTTTATTTTTTCTCCTACACTTGCCAAGTAATGCTCACTCAAGAAAAACCACGAATGAATGTAGAAAAAACATTGTGAGATAAAGAGATAAAGAGCATGCTTGTTCAAGCCCTTTATAATGTTTCTACTGATAATGACACGAAAAAATCTTTAATCTCACATTAACCTTTTATTTTTGCATCAAGGATAATCGCCTTGCATCTAACCTTACCAATATACTGTAATGAATGTGTACAAATACCGTAAGAATAAGCAGATGCCAAGCCATGGAGACTATCGCTATTAGCAAAACACCTGATAAAAAACAAAATAGCTTTCATGACCACTCTATGACGCGTTTTATAGAGTTGTTTTTTTTATAAAGCTTGTGCTTTCGCTATTGCTTGTAAATCAACATCCAAATTGAACACAAGTGGTATATTTAAAAGAAAGATTAAGGTGAATGAAAGCTCTGCACGCCGTTCCAGCTTTTGTAGCTAGAGCAAAAATATTGCATATTCTATTTGAGTAATCTCTGAAACGAAAATACAGCTTCATTTAGCAAGAACATCAAATCTGAAAGGAAAAAACTGTTTTCCTCTTTACTATCATCTGTCCATTCGGTTTTAAAACTTTCAAAAGCATCACAATATCCTCTAAAAAGAAGAGATAACGTATTGTCCCCGCTTTTATTACTTACGTTTTTTTATGGGAGCATATCCTTCAGAAAAAATAAGGTATCCAAAATTAAAGCAGACTTGTGTTGTTCAGTCATGGGCTTGTTTTTAAGAGATAGCTCTCATATCAAACAATAATTTTGCGACACTATCCGAAAAAGGTATAACGCAATCCTGTGAACGAACAGTTCCATATTTATGAAATAAAAAGTACAAGCTAACAGCATTATTTTCTCTGCGATCTCCAATGAGGCGATAATCTTTGTTTTAAGGAGGTTTCAAGATGCACAAAAATGATTTTGATTAATTGACTATAAGAAGAGCTGAGATAATGTTACGATATTTAAAGCTCCTAATTAATAGGCAAAATAATAAATTTTCTATTATAAATCAAATGTTTAAGATAAAATTTAGCCTTAAACTTTTCTAAGGTACTCATTATACTGTATACTGTTAAAGCTGTAGAGAATATGAAAAAATAAAGTATTTTGCTGATAAGAGCTTATATTTGATCAAGTCAGCTGCCAGTTAACTGTATGTGTTTCAAAAGGGGCTGTTTACATTTGCTCAGAAAAACAGTTTGGATATCAATAGAATATTTGAAAAATCGGCGTTATGGAAATAATCTAAAAAGCTTAGCTTTTAAAAGAGCACAAACAAGCATGAGATTATAACATTGGGTAAAATTGTTTTTTGGTTCTCGAAGGAAAAACTTTATAGAAAATCATGGGGTAGATAGAATATTGGTTACATTTGGAATTTGTTTTACTGGAAAAAATAACGCGGATCAAAATAGATAATAATGTTAAATTAAGATATTAAATATGAAATTATCTTATTGTAGTGTAATCGATTATTCGAATAAGGTAAGCCTTTGTAATGATAAAAAATGTGCTGGTAAAAAATGAGCTAAAATGGCTTATGAGTATGGATAAAAATCTTGTGGTGAGGAGAATTTAATGAAAAGAAAAGAGCATGTGTGAAAAAGCATATTTTATAGGTGCGCATGCTTATTCTGCACCCGTTATAGAATCAGGGCTTTATCTTGTGGCAACACCTATCGGAAATCTTGCAGATATTACGCTTCGTGCTTTGCAAGTACTTGCAGGAATTGATATTTTAGCGTGTGAGGATACGCGAGTAACACGTGTTTTGTTGGAACGTTACGGTATTCAAAAAAAACCTTTTCTCTATCATGAATATAATGCGCAAAAAGCGGGTCCGAAGCTCTTAGCGGCTTTAGCAGAAAACAAAACAGTAGCACTTGTTTCAGATGCCGGAACACCACTTATTTCTGATCCTGGATTTCGATTGGTGGAAGAGGCCCGTAAAGCTGGTCATAAAATTATTCCTATTCCTGGAGCATCCGCTCTTTTAGCCGCTCTTATACCGACAGGGCTTCCTACTGATAGCTTTTTTTTTGCAGGTTTTTTGAGTGCACGAAAGCTACAGCGCCGAAAACGGTTGGAACAATTAAAAGAGATTCCAGCAACTTTGATTTTTTATGAATCACCGCATCGTCTTGTTGAAACTTTACAGGATATGGTCACTCTTTTTTCGGCTGATCGACCTGCTGCCATTTGTCGTGAATTAACAAAAAAGTTTGAAACAGTAGATGTTTCCAATTTGGGAAATTTGTTAGAAAATTACAGAAAACAAGCACATATTCGTGGGGAAATTGTTGTCCTTGTTGGAGAATCATCTTCTTCTTTAAATGTGATAAGTGATCAAGAAATTGATGAAATGCTATTAGAACGCGCACGGACACATTCTGCTGCTCAAGCGGCAGCTTTTGTTGCAAAAAAAACCGGTTTTAAAAAGCAGGAACTTTTTCAGCGATTAATCTTTTTAAAAAATGCGTAAAATGATACAAAAAAAACGCAGACAAAAGTCTTTTTATCGAGGGGTTCGTGCAGAAAAATTGGCAGCTTTGTGGCTACGTTGCAAAGGGTTTCACATTGCCGAAAGGCGTTTTAAAACAAAATGTGGAGAAATTGATTTAATTGCACGACGCGGAAATCTTGTGTTAATCGTTGAAGTTAAAGCACGTTCAACGTTGGCTGAAGCAATGGAAGCGGTTTCCCGAATGAATGAAAAGCGAATTGAGGCAGCTGCCGATATTTGGCTCGCACGGCAAAAAGATTATGCCCTTTTGTCTGTACGCTTTGATTTAATTGCAATTTTACCTTGGCGTTGGCCTCAGCATATCCCTGCATTTTTTACATCTGATCAATAAACGGCACCCCCCGTTTTAACCATATTCAATAAAAAACATTTCGTTTTTATGTGCATATGCGTTAAAAAGTGTGTAATAATTGAGCGCTATAAGGAGCGAAATATGGATGATTATGAAAAGTTTGCAACAGGTTTGCTCATCATTTTTGGAGCGCTAATTATTGGTGGTTTAATGGCAATGCATATTGTGCTTATGAATAAACCAGGTTTTTTATTTGCATTAGCCGCAGCTGTTGTTGGTTGGTTTTCTGCTTTTGCCGTTCTCTTTGACAAGCCCAAAATCTATTTGGTTTTGATTATTCTTGCTATGTTATGTGTTGCTTCTTCAATTAGCGTTTATGTTAGTTAAAACACCTGAGATGTTGATTGAAATTCCTTTTAAAATATGAAACTGAGAAATAGATAATGAGACTTGGCTTTTTGGGAACGGGTACAATCAGTGCTTCAATGGTGAATGGCTTAATGACAAGCAACTTTGATGTTTCTTCCATTATTGTTTCGCCTCGCAATGCACAAACAGCAAAGCGCCTTTCACGCACTTATGATAAAGTTATGATTGCTGAAAATAACCAAGCGTTGCTCGATGTTAGTGATTGTGTTTTTCTTTGCTTGCCCAATCAAATTGCAGAAGACGTTTTGCGCTCTCTTTGTTTTCGTCCAGAACAGCTGGTTATTTCCGTACTTGCTATGGCAAAAGCAGCAGAAATAGAAGAGTGGATTAATCATAAAGTTTATCGTGCTGTTCCATTACCTTTTGTTGCAGAATGCAAAAATTTGACACCAATCTATCCCAATCATCCCTTTTTGCGCACTTTATTTGATGCATTGGGGGGCACATTAGTGCTGGATAAGGAAGAGCAGTTTAATCTTTTTATGACAGCAGGTTCACTTATGGGAGTATATTTTAATTTTATAGAAACTGCCCATCAATGGTTTATAACACAAGGGTTAAAAAAACAGCAATCAGCAGAATTCCTTACTATGATGTTTGGAAATCTTACGGATGAAATGCGTAAAATTACAGCAACGGATCATTCTGCATTTCTCGATTTTGCACTGCTTGAAAAAGAGTTTTCAACAAAGGGTGGAACAAATGAATTTTTGTCAAATTACTTTTCTCAACAAGGGGGAAGGAATGCTTTAACAACCGCTCTTGAGGCTACTTTGCAAAAAATGAATGCTTCTAAAAAGACTTGACCAATATTTTTATCATCTCAATAAGAAAAAACTAAATGTTGAAGATGTATATCAAGAAAACTCACATCAAAAAATGCTTTTTTATGAAAAAATTGATTATTAAAATATTTTTTACAACCTTTTACAATTTTTCTAAATTATTTTTATTTTCGGTCTTCTTCTTTTTGCCTCAAGTCCAATATTTTTTTCTACCTCACAGCTCTAGCTCTTCAATTTTGTTCCCCTTCAGGTTATCCAAACGCATGAATAATTTTTTGTTTATTTAACCTATATACTCCATTCACACATTAAAACTTCCTCTTACAAAGAAGCGACTATTTTTATGTCTTTCATGATTGTGTTTTAATAAACTCTCTTATAACATCCCCCCATTCAAAAGAGTTGATTTTTTATTTGATCAACAATTTTACGATATAGTTTAGCATGCTCTTCACTAGGCTTAGCAACAAAAATAGGGATTCCTTCATCTGAAGAAAATCGTAAAGCTGCATCAAGCGGTATTTCCGCTAAGAAAGGGACTTCTCGACGTTCCGCTTCTGCCCGTGCACCACCATAGCCAAAAATATCATAGCGTTTTCCCGTATCAGGAGCGATAAAATAACTCATATTCTCAATGAGTCCTAAAATAGGAACATTAACTTTCATGAACATTTCTATTGCTTTACGTGCATCCACTAAAGCAAGATCTTGGGGCGTAGAGACAACCAACGCACCTGTTAATTGTACCTGTTGGGCAAGCGTTAATTGTGCATCCCCTGTACCGGGCGGCATATCAACGACTAAAACGTCCAGAGGCCCCCATACAACATCTCGTAACAATTGCGTTACAGCTGCCATAACCATAGGACCACGCCATACTACCGGCTTTTCTTCCTCAACCAAAAATCCCATCGACATCAATTTAAGTCCAAATTTTTCAAGAGGTTGAATCTTTTTTTCTCCAATAAGCTGTGGTTTTTGATTAACAAGTCCTGTCAAACGTGGCAACGAAGGACCATAAATATCAGCATCCATCACCCCCGTCTTGAAACCAGAATCTTGTAAAGCTAAGGCGATATTTATTGCCATCGTAGATTTTCCGACCCCTCCTTTTCCAGAAGCAACAGCAATCACATGCCGCACACCTTCTATGGGCATTTTGATCGGTAAGAGATTTGCTCTTCGACTAGGTGCTGTCTTTGTTATTTTTTCTGCTGTAAGTGTAACAACAGCAGATTTCACTCCCTCCAAAGCACATACCACCTTTTCAGCAGAACGACGCAATGATTCCCATTTTTGCACACCTCCATCAGGAACTGTAATGGAAAAGAAAACCTTACCATCAGCAATCAATATTTCTGAAAGAAGACCCAACGACACAATATCGCTTTCAAGATCTGGTCCTTTGATTGTACGTAATACGTTGCGGACAGCCTCACTTGTGATAAGATCCATGTTCTTTCCTCTCTATAAAAATACCAGCAAATATAAGCATAAGAACGAAAAATACTTACAAGGTTCATCACCTGATAATTTTCTACTTTACTCAGCATTATAAAGTATACATCTCTTATCTCTTTAAAAATATGAAACCATCCTTAAAATAAAGAAGCTCAAACATAAAATCTGCTATAAAATCCTATCAATCACGTTTGTGCTACAACCACTTTAATGAATATTCTGATAAAAATTTTGTAAAAACAAAAACTGAAAAAAACTCTTAATCTTAAAGGATATTTTAAATTGAGCATACAGTAATCAGTTACACCTTCTTTAATTCTTTAAGGCCCTAGCCATTTATGTTCTGTAGATTCAATCGTTATTTTCTAACACTCCTACAGTATTGTAAAAAGCGTTACAGATAGTTATAAGGTGTTTTGTATTCTTTCAAGAGAGAGAAAAACAATCTAAGATTGACTTTTTTTATATTTTTCCTTATGGGTTAACAGCCATATGATAGGATAAAATTGTTTATCTCGCGCATAACTACTCATAAAACGAAGATTAAGAAGGGCCGCACTCCGCGGTATTTAAATAAATGAAACGTACTTACCAACCCTCTAAACTTGTCCGTAAACGCCGCCATGGGTTTCGTGCACGCATGGCCACAGCTGGAGGACGTAAAATTATTGCTGCAAGACGTGCTCGTGGACGTAAGCGGCTTTCTGCTTAACCATTTAAATTTTCACAACCGTTGAGGATTGCTCATCGTTTCTTCGTTGTGAAACTTTTATTATGAACCTACAATGTCTGCTTGCAGGCATTTAATGAAATTGCGAAATATTCTTTTATGAAGAAAAAACATCCCTGCCGTATTCGCAAAAGAGCAGACTTTTTGGCTGTCCGTACAGGAGAAAAACGACGTGGTCCTTTATTTTTGCTCGAAGTTAAATCTCGTGAACAAACAACAGAAAGAAAAGATTCTCTTTTTGCACGTGTAGGCTTCACTGTTACCCGTAAAAACGGTAATGCTGTGAAACGTAATCGTATTAAAAGGCGCTTGCGTGAGGCCGTGAGAGTTGGTGTAACAAACCACATGGAAGCAGGAACAGACTATGTCATTGTAGCGTACCGTGATGTGTTACATGCACCTTTTACATCCTTGATTAGTGAATTAAATCGGCGAATAAAACCAAAAATAAAACATCAGCAACAACAACAAGGGTGTACGGATGGAATATAATCGCAATTTCTTTATCGCTATTGGCTTATCTTTCGTGGTGCTCATCGCATGGCAATTTCTTCATGTTGCTCCCAAACAAGCAAAGTTACAAAAACAACAAGTCATCGCACAGCAATTGTCAAAACAACAATCAGCCCTTTCTACTACCACGACAGATTTTTCTGACGATACCTCAACGTATCAAGCTACATCTATCATCGAACAGCCCATGACACCTGAAATCCGGAAAGCTGTATTGGCCAAAACAGAGCGTATTGCGATCCAAACCAATGAACTGGAAGGCTCTATTAATCTTGTTGGTGCACAATTTGATGATCTTCACCTCAAAAAATATCGTTTAACAGTCGATAAAAAATCACCGGAAATCGATTTGCTAAACCCTAAAGGTTTCAAAACGACCTACCTTGCTGAATTTGGTTTTGCAAGTGCGTCTTTGCCAGCAAAAGCCTTGCCACAATCGGATACAAAATGGCAAGTAGAGGGAAACAATACAATCCTGACTCCTTCAACACCTATCACTTTAATTTATAATAATGGACAGGGACAAATCTTCCGACGGACCCTTTCTGTTGATGATCATTTCATGTTTACCATTGAGGATTCTATCAGCAATGAAAGTGATCAACCAATACATCTCTCGTCCTATGCCCGCGTTGCACGTGCTGCACCACCAGAACATACAAATGCAACCTATTTACTTCATGAAGGTATGATAGGTATTGCTGGAGATTCGCTCAAAACTGAAAAATATAAAACCTTAGCAGAGCTTGACCCAAATCCTGATAATGGGCAAAAGAGCGTGACTTTTTCCAAAGTAACAGGAGGTTGGATTGGTATTACCGATAAATATTGGGCTGTAGCAGTTATTCCCCCGCAAAATAAAGAATATACAAGCCGTTTTATTTATTTTGATCGTTTGCAAACACATTATCAGTCTGACTTGCTAGGGTCGCTTTTAACGATTGCCCCAAATGAAACAAAAACTGTTACAAATCGTCTTTTTGCTGGTGCAAAACAAGTTGAAATTATTAATAGTTATCAAAATGACCTAAAAATCAAAAAGTTTGCTCTTTTAATTGATTGGGGCTGGTTTGATTTCATCACCAAACCAATGTTTTCCCTCATTGATATTCTTTATAAACAAACAGGGAATTTTGGTATCGCCATCCTTCTTGTCACAGTGCTCTTAAAAACTCTTCTTTTCCCTCTAGCCAATAAATCTTATAAATCTATGGCACGCATGAAGCTTTTACAACCGCGGTTGCTAGAAATAAAAGAAAAGTATCCCGATGACCAAACCAAACAACAAAAGGCAATAATAGAACTATATAAAACCGAAAAAATAAATCCCCTTGCAGGCTGTTGGCCGATGTTGGTTCAATTCCCAATATTCTTTGCTCTTTATAAAGTTCTCTATATCACCATTGAAATGCGCCATGCCCCTTTCTTTGGCTGGATTAAAGATTTAGCGGCACCCGATCCAACTTCTCTTTTTAACTTGTTTGGTCTCTTGCCATATACAACGCCAACATTTCTTATGATTGGTGCATGGCCTTTGATTATGGGAATAACGATGTTTTTACAAATGCGTATGAATCCCGCTCCTCAAGACCAAACCCAAGCGATGATATTCACATGGATGCCTGTTGTCTTTACTTTTATGCTCGCCTCTTTCCCTGTTGGTCTCGTCATCTATTGGGCATGGAACAATATATTATCAATCATTCAGCAAGGTATCATGATGAAGCGCCAAGGAGTTAAAATTGAGCTTTTTGATAATCTGAAAGCCATCTGGAGAAGATCACCCAAAAAAGAAGTGCATGAATGACAAGAGATTCTTCCCTTTCTGGAATTTTTTCTCGCAATTGGATTTTTATTCGTGGTGTACCAGCAATACGCTTTCTCCCCCCCGAAGGACCACCAGAAATTGCATTTGCAGGACGTTCCAATGTTGGAAAATCATCTTTAATCAACGCACTCGTCCAAAAAAAAAGCTTAGCACGTACCTCAAATACACCAGGACGGACTCAAGAGCTTAATTATTTTATCCCCGATGGATTCAGTGGGCAACTAGGAGACCTTCCCCCTCTAGCATTAGTAGATATGCCTGGTTATGGTTTTGCTGCTGCTCCTAAAAATCTTGTTGATGCGTGGACAAATTTGATTTTTAGCTATTTACGGGGGCGCACAACGTTAAAACGTGTATATATCTTAATTGATTCGCGGCACGGAATCAAAAATAATGATGAAGATGTTCTTGCTCTCCTTGATAAAGCAGCTGTTTCTTATCACATTGTTTTGACAAAAAGCGATAAAATCAAATCAAATGCCTTGGAAAAATTAATTATGAGCACACAAACAAAGCTTCTTAAACGCCCAGCAGCTTATCCTGAGCTTCTTGTAACCTCTTCAGAAAAAGCTATCGGTTTAGAAGAATTACGTGCTGCCATTTTGCAAACCATCGCATAAGAGAACAATTCCTAGTCATTAACAATTTATTAATTATAATTACTAGCAGCTACTAATGATCTTGTACTTCTAGTCAAGCATCTTTATAAAAATGATTACTTGAAAGAATTCTCTTCAACTCTATTTGATAGTGTAAATTATGCTGACACTTTTTCACTCTCCCCTATCCTCTGCCTCGCGCTTCATACGCCTCATTCTTGGGGAATATGGTGTAACCACTCAACTGATTGAAGAATATGAATGGGCAAGAAGACACGAATTTCTAGCCCTCAATCCCGCTGGTCATGTTCCTGTTTTTCTCGATGAACACGAGGTTCCATTATCAGGTCCTCTTGTTATCTGCGAATATTTAGACGAAACACATGGAAGTTTACGACAAGAAAATAAGCTCTTTCCAGAAAATCCTTTAGATCGTGCGGAAGTACGCCGTCTCAATGACTGGTTCTTAAATAAATTCGAAAATGAAGCAACGCGCCATATCGTACGAGAACGAATCCATAAACGTGAAATGCCACTTGCCATCGGCGGTGGTGCTCCTAATTCACAAATTTTACGCAATGCACGTGCCAATATTTTACCACATATGAACTATCTCAATTGGCTCTGTGCCTCTCGCGATAGCTTAGTCGGTTCTGCCTTATCCTATGCAGATCTAGCAGCAGCAGCTTCTATTTCTGTACTTGACTTTCTAGGGGAAATTGACTGGGAACAATCTCCTGCTGCCAAAGACTGGTATATGAGAATTAAATCACGCCCTTCTTTTCGTTCTCTTTTAACAGATCGCGTCCGCGGAATTGTTGCAAGTGCTCACTATGCAGATCTTGATTTCTAGCCTTCTCTCACAAACAAAAATAAAAGTGATATTTTATCTAAAGGATATTTATAGTTTTATGAATTTTTATGCATGCGTATAAACAATATAATAATACATTGATTTATGATCGTATTAAACAGAGAATAAAACCCATTATAATTGAATCACAAAAATCACTTTCTTATCGTATCACAAAAAAAGATTAGCACAGGAATAAAAAATATTTAAGAAAGCATTTTAACGACTCTCTTTAAATACAAGAGCTGTAGCATCATTAGAAGCTAGGCAAATAAAATAACAATACTTAACGCATGTTATCCTCAAGTCTCCCCAATATATGAAAAAACGCATTGCATAACATATATACTATTTGCTCTATAATAAAAAAATCCTCATCATGCGTTTTTACAACATAACAATTTTTTTAACTGACTTTCCTAAAAGATGAAGAATCCGACCAACTCTCGTGTGAAAACAATCCAACTTCTTGTTAGCCCCTTGTTTTTATCCCCTTTTACGTGATTTTATTTATGGATAACATATTGATATACAATAATAAATAATCGTTTTTTTACCTTAATCATCAATTCCAAATACCTTTTTCTCATTACCTTCATCACATTTAAAACAATCAAAATCGCTTTCTTATGCGTCACAAATGGAATTGGTAAATGAAAGAATATTAAAGAAAAGAATGAAAATGCCTAAGTGCCAAGAATTATTAAAACATTAAAGGCTACAAAACGTATGATAATGCTAATTTTCTCTATTTATGAAGCATAAAGATAGTGGCGCAGAATAGATGTTATATTATTCATGGATACTCTCTCGTGATACCACTCACGAGCACTATCATAAAATAAGTTTAGAAGAATTGATAAATATTTCTTTAAGAAAAGCGCATGAATTGACAACATAGGTGTATTTTGTTTGGGAGATCTTGTTTTGCATGAAGAACGCTCCCCCCTTAAAGAACGAAAGAAACAAAAGCGTAAAGTAATACACAATCTCCTTTAGGTGTCATAAGCAAACCTTACTTAGGAATATTCATCACACACTCAACGAAAAACATCTCTATTTAAATTTGTAGATCTTATATCACTTGCTCTAAACAACAGTATTTTACAGCACAACAAGATAAATTAAAGCAGGAAAAAAATTTTTCTATAAAGAAAAAGAACCATTGGAAAGAAGGCAAGAATTTGCCTATACTGCACAGTAAAGTATTATAAGGAGATAAAAATGCGCCTTACAGTTGTTGGTGCAAATGGAAGAATGGGACGTGAACTCATTACAACAATCCAGCAGAGGAGAGATGTAGAACTTTGTGCTGTTCTTGTACGCAAAGGCTCACCGTTTGTAGGAAAAGATGCCAGTGCCTTAATTGGTTCAGATTCTCTTGGGATTGGTATCACTGACGATCCCGAAAATGCCTTTTCTAATACAGAAGGTATTTTAGATTTTTCACAACCAGAAGCCAGTATTCTTTATGCTAACTACGCTGCTCAAAAAAGCCTTGTCCATATTATTGGCACCACAGGATTTAGCAAAACAGAAGAAGAAAAAATTGCAGATTTTGCGAAATATACAACAATTGTCAAATCCGGAAATATGAGCCTTGGAATAAATCTTTTAGCCAACCTTGTAAAGAAAGCCGCTAAAGCATTAGAAGCCGATGATTTTGATATCGAAGTTTATGAAATGCATCACGCTAACAAAGTTGACGCCCCTTCTGGAACAGCCCTTCTTCTTGGCCAAGCAGCAGCTGAAGGGCGCAATGTTATGCTTAAAAATGTGCGTGTCAACGAACGCAATGGTCATATAGGTAAACGCAAAAAAGGCACCATTGGCTTTTCCTGTTCACGTGGTGGGACAGTTGTTGGAGAACACAGTGTCATTTTTGCCGGCTCCAATGAGCGCATTGTTCTTTCACATACAGCGCAAGAACGCTCTATCTTTGCCAATGGCGCATTAAAAGCAGCTTTATGGGCACAAAATCATGAAAGCGGTCTTTATTCAATGTTCGATGTTTTGGGATTGAACAATGAATTTTAAACAATCAATAGAATAGAGGCAATTCATAATGGGACGCATACTTACACTAATTCGTCATGGACAAAGTGAATGGAATCTCAAAAACCTTTTTACCGGTTGGAAAGATCCTGATTTAACAGAAAAAGGTCATGCCGAAGCGATAGCAGCAGGAAAAAAACTGAAAGAATATGGTTTGAAGTTTGATATCGCTTATACATCAGCCTTACAGCGTGCTCAAAAAACCGCTCAGCACATTTTAGAGCAAATGGGACAATCAGATTTAGAAGTGATAAAAAATCCCGCATTAAATGAACGTAATTATGGTGATCTTTCTGGTTTAAATAAAGATGAAGTACGCCAACAATGGGGGCAAGAGCAAGTGCAAATGTGGCGCCGCTCCTATACGATTGCGCCGCCGAATGGAGAAAGCCTACGCGACACCGGTGCGCGCATCTGGCCTTATTATCTTTACCATATCCAGCCTTATATTTTGCGCTCTCAAACTGTTTTGATCGCAGCACATGGAAATTCTCTTCGTGCTCTTATTATGGCGCTTGAAGGTCTCTCCGGTGAGGAAATTATATCTCAAGAATTAGCGACCGGCATTCCTATTATTTACACATTTAATCCGGATTCAACAATTTTATCAAAGACAGTCCTCACACCTTAAACTTCTAAAATCATGATCTCTCTCAAAAGTTCAATGCTATCGTTTTAAGCTGAAAAAATAAATTCTATAATTTTATTGACAGAGTTGCTTCATGCGCTTAGATGAATTTTATAAGCCCAGATGGCGGAATTGGTAGACGCGCAGGTTTCAGGTACCTGTGCCGTAAGGCGTGGAGGTTCGAGTCCTCTTTTGGGCACCATTTTGTATCTTTAACACATTAAATATATAGATTTTTTCTTTAAAGAGCTATTTTAAGACCAACTTTTAGACCACCTTCTACGGTTTATACAACTTTAGCTAATTTGTTCCTTATTTTTCTTTGGAGTGAAGGATAAGATCTCTTTCTTTCTCCATCTCACTGCTCTCCCTAGCTTATATAGCTCTGGCCCCCTTGAAGCACCCAATTACGAATCGTGGTTGTGGATACACTAAAAAACTTTGCACACTCACGTGTTATTACATATCCATCTCCATCATCAAATATCATCTCATTACCTTTCTCTTTTTTATATTAATTAAATGGGCGGGGGTGCTGGGAGGAGAGAGCTCCCCCATAGGTTTAAGCAGCTTTTGTCAAAATCTTTTGCATCTCTTGTTCTATTTCCCCTAAAAAGATTTCGACAGCTTTATTAATCTCTTCAATGTGTTTCTCATCGCGGTTGACGCGTTTGATTTTCATTCTCAAACCAGTAGATTTGCCTACAAAGTTTGGATTATAGCTCATGAAATCACACCATTTGCGTCCAGTGCATGCCATTTGGAATTGCACCTGTGCGATATATTCAGGCTTGATTTCGTCATACATAAAGAAGCGCAAATGCGTGGTTGATTGTGGACATTTGACTTCGATTAAACCGTCCTCTCCAATCAACCCATCAGGACTTGCCCCCGCTATTTCCATTTTTGGGTGTGGGATAAACCCGCATCTTGTGACTTCTGCGTCATAAATGAATTCATATTCTCTTAAGGCATTCTCTTCATGTTCAATGCCCCATTGCATAGCAGGTGTTGTATAAGATTGGCTTATTTCCCCTATTAAGCGTTCTGTCATGAGTTTCGTTTTGTAATCTTCATATTTGCTTGTAGGCAAACCTTTTGCTGTCTTACTGAGTACGTTGTAAACGTTTGAAGCAGTGACTTTACCCAAGCGCGCTTGAAACCATTCCGCTGTTCTTTGTTCCATCTCACACCGCCGTTCCCTGTTCGTGTGGCGTTGCTATATCGGTATCTTGTATAGTAGAATCTGTTTCTACCTTTTGCCTGTTTTGTTTATCTTTCAAAAGATGTAACACCGTTTGTGCTTATACTTCAGACATATCATCAAGCTTTTTAACGTTGTCTCTGCTATCCAGTCCCGCAGAATCGATCTGAAACCATGAAGTCTATAATCAAAACCTTTGTCTTTCATGAATTTAGGAAGTGCTACATCAGATATAGGCTTTCCAAAACTCTCAACAAATAAAAAACCATTTTTTTGCTTTTTCAATAACAGCAAGCGCTTCAGCTGTAAGCGGCACATGAAAATCAGAAACCTTTCCAACAATTCTCTTCATATTTTCTTTTGGGATAATCCATATTGATCCATAAATCTCTAAATATGCCTGATTGGTATAAAAAAACCGTCAAAATAAGAAGTTTTAAAGCTAGATGTGATACAAGCTCATCATTTTAAGATTGAAAAAACTTAGGCATTTCTTTCCATGGCATAGCTGGAATATTTGGGGCATTTTGAATAAACTTTTCTAATAAAGCTTTTGCTTTTAATTGCATATCTACATTTATACCAAGTGCCGCCGCATGTTTTATAGCTATATTCAAGCGGGGATAGAGCTTTACTTGCTGTTTCGTTTTTTGTCTTCCAAATGGGAAAAATGCATCCTTTTATATCAATTTGCGTCAGTTCAATGATTGGCGTATCATCAAGTTTAGGAAAAACATGTAACTCAAGAGGTGTTAACCAGCTTGCTGCTTTTCCTTCATTTTTCAATTCGTTTTTTTGGTTTCAAAAGCACTAGAGGCAATTTCTCGTAAAGAAATACCCCCCTGCTCGACGTAAATTTTCTTTTTGTTTTCGGCGAATCGGGTCAATTCTTTGATCTAAAAGATCACGACAAGCTAAAGCTTTGAACAGTGCTTCTTTTAAAGATACATTGCGACAAGAGCCTAATCCCATTTCTCGTCGTATTTATATTGAGGTCAAACCTAAAAACCCATCATCCTTGATCTGGTGTAGTTTTGATAAGCCATAAACCAGCTCTGTCAGCATATTTTCCTTTAGATAGATTTTTTACAGATAAGACAGACAGTCTATCACGTTCTTCGAACCACCTTTTAAAAACCACCTTTTGAATTGCACTTGGAGCACTTTCATCTGGTACCAAGATTATATATAAAAGGCAATCTAATAAATAAAATAAAATAAAAACAATTAGTTATTAAACAGAAAAAAGATAAACTGTGCTATCAGGTGATATTGTAGAGAGTTCTAAGGGAAGAAAAAATTGTTGCACAAACGTGCAGCCGTCCGCACCACGATATGTGGATTTCCCCTTATTTTTCAGTAATTTATTAGAAATTAGAAAAAATTAAACCACCTTCTAAACCACCTTTTAAAACCCTATCATAACGCTATCAGATGGTATTGAGATAGTACTAAAATACGAATCATTGCTGCTTTTTTGAGGCATATTTTGGAACTAAATCACCATACCATGTTTTGCTTCGACTCCCCAATTCCCCTCCCCGCCATAAAAGACGAGGAGATAGAATCAATTTTCCAAACTAAGCAGCTTTCGTAACAGACCTTGCTAAAACCCGCTTAGCTTCTTTAATGAGAGCTTTATATTTTCTATTCTCTTCATCGACTCTAAAAGCATCAACAAGACGCACATGGATAGGACCTAAAAGATACAAAGCTTTTTCACCAGCACTCATACCCTCCCAATGGCTTGGTAAATCAAAGCGTGTATCATTATCATAATCAACAGATTGGCTTTTTAACTTTTTCTCACACTCAATAAAGTAACGACGAGCTTGTCTGCCTTTCTCATTGCGTTCAACCATGGAAAGCTCTTTTGCCATGTCTAGAGTGAGGTGATATTCGATACTTGGACGACCACCTTTAGGTTTCGGTAAATTTTTACCGAAACTCATAACACCTTGATTTTCTTGATGGGCATTAGGTTTTACTAAATTTTTAGTAAAACTCACAAAGTCCTTATTTTCTAGGAAACCGTATTCTTTAATACGATTAATAATCCAATCGTTAAAACGAGATGTGACCTTCAAAAACGTATGCAACTCACGTGCATTTACTGTTTGAACTATTTCTTGATCAATTGTTTGTTCCGTAATTTTTATAAGAATGTTCATAATGAACTCCTATCGATTAGAGGTTTCTTATTGACATTCCAGAGGAATGCCGGGCGCTAAGAAACACGGTCGATAGTCCGTCGCTATGCTTTCCCCATAAGGGTATTGTATGGCATAGCTACACCCGACAAAACCTTTATATGCTACACGCATACAACGAGTCAAAGTCTTTAAGGCGCGGGGAGAAAAGATTGTTTCGGCAATCTATCCGCTATCGATTCAAGATGTTTCTTAGGCACCTGATTCGACAATAGACACATTGTTATAATCCTGTCAAGTCGCTCCTGTTATAAATGCAGCCCACTGTTCCAAGAGAGCATGGCGTTGTTCCAAAAAATCTGTTCGCATATAAGCTATTACTATCCCATACAGCATTTTGATTGTTGATGATCAATTGCAAAACGGAGTGTTGATATTGAGAAGTTTTATTATACCGTCGTTTTTACAAAACGAGCTGTTTAAGCGTCTCTCAACACTTCTTTGAGTCTTGATAGAACTATTAAGAGAATATACCGGAATCCTATCATCTTTACAATTTTCACACCATTTCCCATCTTTAATTTTATAGTGAAATCCTGATTGGATCATACAAGCATGAATCATCGACCATTCATGAATGCCTAATTTGCTATTGTCTATACCGCTACTATAAGGAGATAGCGCACCACACTCTAATAGTGCTTTTCCTACCTCAGTAGAGTTTACACCTGGCTTTTCCCATATAACAAAGGATGTTGAAGGAGGCTTTGAGTTACATCCAGCCATATTTAATAAAGCTATGCAGCTTAATAATTTTAAAGTTTGTTTCATTTTTCCCCTTTTTTAATAGATTTATTGACTATGAGAAGGCTTTAAAGCCTGTTGATGTTTCTTATCTCCATTTTTCAAATTTGTCACTGAACTTCCAGCAAATAGAACACCCTTTTTTCAAAAGGGTGAGATTTCAAATCCAACCCTTCCAAATTCTTGAAAGTCTTCAATATTTTGATGTACAAGCTTTATAACTGTAGCGTGGCTATTCCCCACACCCTCTGTAATTTTTAAAGAGATCTTAACGGCAATACCATCATTACCGATTGTCACTAAATTATTCATGATCAAGCTATTATCAATAATTTTCTGTCATTTTTGTTAACCTGTCTCTACGAGCAGTTCGTTACTTTGGACTTCTTCAAGACAATTCTACAGAATCTCTTTCAGTTTTTTTAGCTTCAATATAACGATCAATTTCAACAAGATCCCATTTTAGGTATCGTCCTTCTTGTATAGGCTTAGGAAAAGCTCCGATTTTTACAAGCTCTCTAATATATGTCATTGACATTCCGAGATAAATTGAGAGATCTTGTATATTGACAAGCCGTTGCAAACGCATCGACAGTAAAGCTTGTTCGAATAAGCTTACTTTTTCTATTGAGGCAGTTAATTTTTCTTCGTTCATTTAAAACTTTCCTTATTATCTAAGTGTTGAGAATAATTATAAATAGGCGGGGGTGCTGGGAGGAGAGAGCACCCCCATAACGTCAAGCGGCTTTTGTCAAAATCTTTTGCATCTCTTGTTCTATTTCTGCTAAAAAAGCTTCGACCGCTTGATTAATCTGTTCAATGTGTTCTTCATCACGGTGAATGCGTTTGATTTTCATGCGTAAGTATGTTGATTGCCTCGTAAAACGTGGGTCATAACTGATAAAATCACACCATTTTCGTCCCGTACAAGCCATTTGGAATTGTATTTGCGCGCTATATTCAGGCTTTATAGTGTCATCTATAAAGAAGCGTAAATGGTTTGGTGATTGTGGACATTTGACTTCAACTAAACCGTCATCACCAACAAACCCATCAGGACTAGCACCAGCCATTTTGATTGTGGGGTGTTGTATGAAACCACACTCTATGATCTCTGTATCATAAATAAATGCATATTCTTTCAAGGCATCTTCTTCATGTTCAATGCCCCATTGCATAGCCGGCGTTGGATAAGATTGGCTTACTTCACCAGTTAAACGTTCTGTTATAAGTTTGATTTTGTAGTCTTCATATTTGTTTGTCGGCATTCCCTTTGCTGTTTTACTCAGTAGGTTGTAAACGTTTGAAGCGGTGACTTTTCCCAAGCGGGCCTGAAACCATTGTGCTGTTCTTTGTTCCATTTCACACCGCCGTTTGTTGTTGAGTTGGTGCATATTCAATATCTTGTATAGGTGCATCTAATTGCTCTTGTTGTGCTTTATTCATTTGCTTTCGCTGCTTTTTTTTCAAAGCAAACAAAGCGGTTTGTGCTTGTTTAAAAGACATATCTTTTAGATTTTTTACTCCTATGAAAGAGAGAAGCCTACTTT